>NZ_CACSJY010000010.1:0-136890 GCF_902706155.1 Pseudomonas sp. 18058 | reverse complement strand
ACGAAGCATTCTTTATCGGCGCTTTGGTGGAAGGGGTGGGGCCGATGTCTCCCACAGTCTGTACTGGGCTAACAGTCAGAAGCTGGCTTTTGGTCCCACCCACCCCTTCGAGTCCTACCATACAAGCGGGCTTGCTCGCGAAGGCGTCAGTTCATTCAACATCTTTGTTGGCTGACATACCGCTTTCGCGAGCAAGCTCGCTCCCACAGGGGAGGTGTGTTGGATGCAGGATTTGTGTCGGGTGGAGATCAAAGCGTGGGAGCGGGCTTGCTCGCGAAGGCGTCGGCCCGTTCAGCTTCGTCGTGGCTGGCATACCGCGTGCGCGTTAGACAAACACGATTTCATACGGCAGGCGCATCCGCTCAAGGATCACTGGCGGCAGCATTGGCGCGATGCCGATTGCCGGTTCGCCCTTGAGTTGGCTGGCATAGGCGTGAGTGGCGTGGCTTTTTCGCGCGACTGTCCAGGTGTCGAGCCTTAACTTGCGCGCGCGCTCCCAGGGAATCAGTTTCTGTTCGCGCTCGGGCCAGTGCCAGGCCCAGACCGGCACATCGTGAAAGGTCGCCCCGGCCTGTTCTGCCGCTTCAGCGGCGGCGCGGCCAACCGCTTCATGATCGTCAATGCCATCGCCGCGCCAAGTGCTGAACACCACATCGCCAGGGCGCAGGTAGCGACTGATGAACTCCGTCAACTGGCGTTCCTGGTCGAGTAGGGCATTGTGGGTAAACCCGCCGCGCACCCACTTCAGGCTGTGCATGGGCAGGCCGAGTCGGCGCAGGGCTTCGACACTCTCCTGCGGTCGGAACACGCTCAAGCGTTTTTCCGACCACTGTCGCGAGCCAGGGTGGCTGGCGCTGCCGTCGGTAATCGAGAGCAATTGCAAAGGGTGACCCAAGCTTGAGAACAATTGCAGCAAGCCGCCGCACATCACCACTTCATCCCCGGGATGCGGAGCAATGATGACAGCGCGAGCGCCGGCGGGTATCAGGCTACGAGTATTGATGACGGGAATATTGTCGAGTTGCGGGGCGCTGTTCCAGATCTGCGCCGTTGAGCTGCCTTCACTGAGGGATAACGGTTTCATGCTGCGACGTCCTTGTTAGTCTCGCCTCCAGTCGCACACCAAGGCGAGAGTGCCCGGGCGCACCGAACCGTGAGGCTGGTGATTGCCATGCGACGCTCCGAACCCTGGATTGCCGCGCAACAGAGTATTGCTCATGAACCACGATTCGTCTCGAAACCCAGCAATCTGATACGCTTTTTTTTAGCCTATCTGTACTAGGTTTCGCAAATAATCGCCAAATCCGCCCCGCGCTCGACTGTCGAGCCGCGCACTGGTGTGCACCAATGGCCGATGACTCCACGCAATATTGGCGCCGGTCAGCTCCAGTTGCCGCACCAGTTGTACATCTTCATCACAGGCCAGCGGTTCGAAACCACCGGCCAAACGGTATGCGTCAGCACTGATGCCGAGGTTAGCGCCATGGATATGCCGATGGCCCTCACACGCCCGATAGTGGCTGTGATAACGAATCTGCGCCGCCTCGTCGAGCGACTCGTGCCAGCGCTCAACCGTCACCGTGCCGCACACAGCATCGGCGCCTAATCCCAGTTGCGCCACCAGCCAGTCGTCGGCGACCCGACTGTCGGCATCGGAACAGGATATCCACCGCGCCCCTCGCTCCAGCAACATCCGCGCGCCGGTCGCTCGCGCCTGACCTACATTGCGCGCTTTTATATTCAAGCTCAAAACTGGATATTTGCTGACAATCTGTTCCGAGCGGTCGGTGCAACTGTCGAGTACCACCAATACGTCGACCCGTTCGCCGGCGAGCAGTCCGTGTTTACTGGCGCGTAATGCGGCGCTCAGGCACTCGTCGAGCAAGCCTTCCTCGTTGTGCGCCGGAATCAGGATGCCAATCATCGCAAGCCCTCCAGCGCCGCCACGGAGCGCGGTTCGCGGCTCCACACTTCCAGAATGAAGTCCGCTTCCTGATGTAAAACCAGGCGTGGCAGGTGCAAATGTTCGTGGAGCAAATCGTGCACCTGCCGCGCATTCAACGGGCAGTCGTCAATCGGCGGGCGCCAGTGACAGGCGAGCACTTGCCCGTCTGCAGCCAAGGACTGGCCCATGCGTTGGGCAACGGCTGTCAGATCATCGCGGTCGAGGTAGTAGCCGATTTCGCTAAATACAATCAGGTCGAATTTTTCCTCCGGCCAGTCCCCCGGCAGACGACTTTGGCGAACTTCGGCGTGGTCGAACAGACTTAATCGGGTTCGCGCCAGACGCACCGCTGCGTCGGCGGTGTCGCAGCACAACAAACGATCGCAGCGACCGGCCAGCTCTGCGCTCAACTCGCCGTTGGCGCAGCCCGGTTCGAAGATCGCTCGGTAGCGCGGACGCGGCAGGGCGGCGAGAGTGATCGCGCGTTTACGTTTCTCGTACCAGCGCTCGCGAAACGCCCACGGGTCGTCGTTGCCGGCGAACAGGCCATCGAAATAGCGATCATCGACACTCATAAAAACACCACTTCAAAAGGCTGCAGCAGGCGATCGATCACGTATGGCGCCAACACCGGTGCAAGCCCGGCTTGTGCGTCGCCTTCCAATTGACTGGCAAAAGCGTGCACCGCGTGGCGTTTGCGCGCGACTTGCGCCGGCGTCAGCAAAATCTTGCGCGCACGTTGCCACGGCACAAAGGCGTCTTCGGGGGTTGCCCAGTGCCATGTCCACACCGGCAGCTCATGGCAGGTCGCGCCGACCTGACGCGCGGCCTCGGCACTGGCACGGCCGACGGCTTCGTGATCGCAATGGCCGTCTTCGCGCCACGTGGTAAACACCACGTCGTTGGGGCGCAGATGGCTTTCGATGAACGCGCGCAATTGCTGTTCCTGAGCAGCTACTTGAGTATCGGTGAACCCACCGCGCAACCATTTCAACCGATGCATTGGCAGGCCGAGGCGGCGCAGCGCTTCAGCGGATTCTTGCGGACGGATCACGCTCAAGCGTTCAACCGGCCAGCGTTCGGAACCGGGATGACTGGCGCTGCCGTCAGTCACAGAAATCAGTTGCAACGGGCGCCCGGCAGCGGCGAGCAGTTGCAGCAAACCGCCGCAACCCAGCACTTCATCGTCCGGGTGCGGTGCAATAATCACCGCGCGCGATCCGGGTGGTACCAAGCTCAGCACGTCGATGCTTCGCAGCTCCGCCAAATGCCGCGAGCCTTGCCATTGATGCAGGGTCGTTCCCTGGCCGACGATCGGATTGGCTCTCATAGCGACCAGACCTCATCGGGTTGTTGGGCAATCAATTGGCCGAGGGCGGCGAGGTCGCGCTCGGCATGGCTTTGCCGGAGGAACACCGGCAGGTCAGCGATCAGTCGGGCGAAGTGGCGATCCTTGCAATAGGGCCCGGCGCCCAGTGCCCGGCCGACTTCACGGATCACCTGTTCGGCAGACTGCTCAACCACTGCGCGGGCGCGACGGGCGAGCAGTTCGGCGTTGTCTTCAGGGTTTGCATCAATATGCAAAGCGCTGAAGCGCAAAACATCCGCCGCCGCTTGCAAGGCACTGTCGACGGCGCCGAGATGGGCGAGGGCATGTGGTTCTTCACGCTGACCACACTGCTTGCGCAACCGCTCGGCAATCTGCTGCGCCGCGCCGTACCAACAGGCGGCAATACCAATGCCGCCCTGCCAGAAACCCGGCCGTTGCAAGTAGTCGCCGGGATTGCCGATGGCCTGACCTTCAGCGCCATCGAACAACACTTCGACGCTGCCAGTCGCGCCCATGCCCACGGCGCGCCAACCTTCATCAGTGACCGTCACACCCGGTTGATCGAGCGCCACCGCGACCAATTGCTGTTGATCATCGGCGTCCCACGCCGTCAGTAGCGCATGACTGAGAACCGCCGCGCCGGAACACCAGGCTTTGCGTCCATTCAACGCGACCATATGCCCAGCCGGACTGACCTTCACCCGAGCTTGCGGCGGTTCTGCTGCCCACATGCCCCACGTGCTGCCGGGCGTCGGCGTACCACCGAGTTGTTCGATGATAGCCAGTGCATCGGTGTGCCCCTCATAGAGTTTGCACAAACCCAGATCATGCCCGCCGACAGCGGCTAAATGCTGAAAGCGCTCCAGCGTCAGACCGCTGCCGGGTAAGGGCAAGCGGTCAAGCCCGGCCTCGACCATCGCTCGCAGGCACTGGCCGAGGGCGTGGGTGTCGGCATAATCCGGCGGTTTGCGGGCGAGATAACAGTGCAGATCCATATCAATCTTCTTCTTCGTGTTGCAGTTCAAACAGCAGCAACGAACGGCCGGTCACTGAATATTCATGGCCGAAATCGAAGCGCTCCTGGCCACGAATCGAAGGCTGATTGGTGTCGATCATGCACGTCCAGAAACCGCCGTCCGGCACTTCCGGCAAGGTGAAGTTGACGATGTCATGGTGCGCGTTGACTACCAGCAGCAAGGTCGCATCGGCACCTTTGCGGCGGATCCCGGTTTCCTGCGCGCGGCCATCAAGCAGCATGCCGAGGCAACGATTGTGTGCATCGTGCCAGTGCTCGGTGGTCATCTCAGTGGCGTCTGGCGCCAGCCAGGTGACGTCTTTGACGCCGATGTCCTCGTTGTACTCGCCGACCAGGAAACGTCCGCGACGCAGAATCGGATAGGCCAGACGCAGCTTGATCAGGCGTTTGACGAATTTCAGCAAGCCTTTGCCGTCTTCGCTCAGATCCCAGTTGACCCAACCGATCTCGCTGTCCTGGCAATACGCGTTGTTGTTGCCATCTTGCGTGCGGGCGAATTCGTCGCCGGCGACGATCATCGGCGTGCCTTGCGACAGCAACAGCGTGGCGAAGAAATTGCGCATCTGCCGATGGCGCAGTTCATTGATTTCCGGGTCGTCAGTCGGGCCTTCGACGCCGTGGTTCCACGACAGGTTGTTGTTGCTGCCGTCCTGATTGTTCTCGTCGTTGGCTTCGTTGTGCTTGTCGTTGTACGAGACCAGATCGTTGAGGGTGAAACCGTCGTGCGCGGTAATGAAGTTCACCGACGAATACGGCCGCCGTCCGCGCTGGTTGAACATCTCGCCGGAAGCGGTCATGCGACTGGCGAAATCGGCAACCTGGCCGTCATCACCTTTCCAGAAGGCACGCACGGTGTCGCGGAACTTGTCGTTCCACTCGACCCAGCCCGGCGGGAAGTTGCCGACCTGATAACCACCGGGGCCGCAGTCCCACGGCTCGGCGATCATTTTCACCTGACGCAGCACCGGATCCTGACGGCAGGCCACGAGGAAGCTGTGACGTTCGTCGAAGCCATCGTGATAACGGCCGAGAATCGTCGCCAGGTCGAAGCGGAAACCGTCGACATGCATTTCCGTGGCCCAGTAACGCAGCGAATCGGTGACCATTTGCAAAACGCACGGATGACTCAAATCCAGTGTGTTGCCGGTGCCGGAATCGTTGATGTAGTAGCGTTTGTCATCGGGCATCAAGCGGTAGTACGAAGCGTTATCGATCCCGCGCATGGACAGGGTCGGGCCCTGTTCGTTGCCTTCAGCGGTGTGGTTGTAGACCACGTCGAGAATCACTTCAAGATTGGCCTCGTGCAGGTGCGCGACCATCTCTTTGAATTCGGCGATCTTGCCGCTGGCGAGGTAACGCGGATCCGGGGCGAAAAACGCGATGCTGTTGTAGCCCCAATAGTTGGTCATGCCTTTTTGCAGCAGGTGTTGGTCGTTGACGAAGGCGTGGATCGGCAGCAACTCGACCGACGAAACACCGACGCTGCGTATGTGCTTGAGCACATCGTCATTCATCAGACCGGCGAAGGTGCCTCGCACGTTTTCCGGCACCGAGGGGTGACGCATGCTGATGCCGCGCACATGGGTTTCGTAAATGATGGTTTTGTCCCACGGCACACTGACACGCTGGTCGTTGCCCCAGGTGTGTGCCGGGTCAATGACCTTGCACTTGGGCACGAACGGCGCGCTGTCGCGTTCGTCGAAACTGAGGTCGGCGTCGGGGTGGCCAATGGTGTAGCCGAACAGCGCTTCCGACCATTTCAGTTCGCCGACCAGTTGTTTCGCGTACGGGTCGATGAGCAATTTGTTGTGGTTGAAGCGGTGGCCGTTGGCCGGATCGTAAGGGCCATACACGCGGTAGCCGTAGATCAGCCCCGGGTGCGCATCGGGCAAATAGCCGTGGTAAATCTCGTCGGTGTATTCCGGCAGTTCGATGCGTTCGAGTTCGACTTCGCCGGCATCGTCGAAGATGCACAGTTCGACCTTGGTGGCGTTGGCGGAGAACAGCGCAAAGTTCACCCCCAGACCATCCCAGGTCGCACCGAGCGGGAAGGGCAGGCCTTCACGAATTCTCGAAGGCTCAGCGTGCGCGGCGGGCTCGGCTTTTTTTGGACGGGTCATGATTGCTCCTGCAAAAAACGGGGACAGTTCAGTTGAAACCGGTTCCCGGTAGGAGCGAGATTTTGTGGTGAGGGGATTTATCCCCGTTCGGCTGCGCAGCAGTCGCAAAACCATTGCACGCGGTATGTCTGACACTCCGCAAGTGCAGCATTTGGGGCTGCTTCGCAACCCAACGGGGATAAATCCCCTCGCCACAAAAATCCATTCACCACAGAAGCCGGTTTAAACAAGGGATTTTGTGTATTTCTTGAGGACGAACGCGTCCTCGGTGGCGAGCAAGCCCGCCACACGGTCATTCAGTTCAATTCAATCGTCGGTAAAGCGTTAGATCGCCGAAGGCTTGCGCGGCGCTCGTGGCTTTTTCTCGGCGGGTTTTTCGCCGGGTGGAATCACCTTGGCGGCGCTGCTTGGCTTGGCCTTGGCCGCTGCCTTCGGTTTGGCAGCAGGTGCTTTCACTTCAGCGTCCTTGCCAGCGGATTTGCTGCCCGCCGCTTTCGGGGCTTTCTTCGGTGCCAAGGCTTCAGCTTCAGCCAGTTTGCGCGCCATCTCCCAGTGGCGCTCCTCATGACCTTCAGGTTTCCCTTCCGATTCCCAGATTTGATAGGCGAATTCGCGAATGCGTTTATCGTCGGTACTCATCGCAATGCTCCTGAACTGAACTCATGCTTACGTTAAGTGTTGGATAAAGAGATTGACCGGGACATCCCCCAGCGCGTCGCTGATTTTCAGCTCCCTGTTTTTTGTGACTGCGCTTCTTTGAAAAAGTCCCTTCAGGTTTGTGTCAGAGGCGTCGAACGGTAAAACCACCCGGGTATCGCCCCAGTGCAGCGCATCGACCTGAGGTACAGCACTGTTTTCCAGCAGCGTCGCGCAACGGATCGGCACGATCACGATGGCGTGTTTCCCCTCGTGTTCGCGGGCAAACGCGAGCACGTTGTGCGCCTGCTCGCCCAGCACCTCCAGGGACTGGTACGAGCCATGCCGAAACAGCCCGGCATGCTCGGCGCGCAAGTTCAGCACCTGCGCAATCAAGGCTTGCTTGATGCGCCCGTCACGCCAGTGCGTCAGCAGTTCCACAGGTGGCAGAGGCTCCTGCAAGGCCTGCTCGCGAGCGGCGTAATCCACCGGCCGGCGATTGTCCGGATCGACCAGGCTGAAGTCCCAGAACTCGTTGCCTTGATACAAATCCGGCACCCCCGGCACGGTCATGCGCAGCAAGGTTTGCGCCAAACCATTGAGCGCGCCGGCAGCAGCGATACTGCTGACGGTCTTGGCCAGCGCCGCACGCAGCAGTTCGCCGTCTTCACCGGTCAGGAGTTTTTCGGTGAAGGCCTGGGTCGCATTTTCATAGGCTTCGTTCGGCGCGCTCCAACTGCTTTGCAACTTGGCTTCGCGCAAGGCTTTCTGTTGCCACTGCCAGATGCGCTTGGCGTAGTCGGCGAAACCGTCTTGATCGTCGTCGCGCAAATCCAGTGGCCAACTACCGAGCAACGCTTGATAGAGGATCAACTCATCACCGGCCGACGGCACTTGGTCGTCAACACGAACCGGGCGGGCGAGGGCGCGCCACAATTCGATTTGCTCGGCGTACCAGTGACTGCGCTCACTGAGCACGGCCAGACGCGCGCGGGTGTCTTCGCCACGTTTGTGATCGTGGGTCGCGGTGGCGAGCAGGTTGTCGGGGAATTCGGCGAGACGCCGCTGATTGACCTCGTGGAAATCACTGACCGGCGCGCTGAATTGTTCGGTGTTGTAGCCGACGTCATTGCGCGACAGCAGCACTGCCGAGCGATACAGCGCGGTGTCTTCCACGGCTTTCGCCGCTGCCGGCGAAGTCAGTTGTTGAAAGCGTACGCAGGCGTGCTTGAGGATTTTCCGCGAACGGCCAAGCGGTTTGCGCCGCCACGGTGTGCCACCGAGCCATGCCGCCACGCAATCGAGCACCGGCCAATCGGCCTCGCTGAGCGTTGGTCGCGCACCGTCCATGGCTTGCTGGAAAAACACATCGTCCTGCGCCGAGCGGCCCGTTGCGCTGATGTAAGTGCGGTACACCGGGAAATGTATGATCAGCGCCTGCAACACGCGGCGGATGGCGCCGAGGGTCAGGTCGCGGGTCATCAGGTCGTCGCGGGCGACTTGCAGCAACGCTTGCGCAACGCTTTCGCAATCGCTGGCCAGCGAACCGTTGAGGATCTGCTGACGCGCCAATTGCGCCTCTTCAATAAACGCGGCGGGTCGCTCGGTGCGGCGTTGCCAGAGCTCACCGAGCACATGTTCGCCGTCCGGATCGTGTTGCAGAAGCGACAGTTGATTCATGAATTCGTAGCCGGTGGTGCCGTCCACTGCCCAGTCGCGGTGCAGGGTTTCGCCGGCGCCGAGGATCTTCTCGACGTAGATCGGCAAGTGTCGATCCGGCGCGATCAGGTCAAGGCGCCGGCGCAATTTGCGGCAGTACCCCCTTGGATCAGCGAGGCCGTCGATGTGGTCGATGCGCAGGCCGTCAACCAGTCCTTCAGCGACCAACTGGAAGATTTTGCCGTGAGTCGCCTCGAACACTGCCGGACGTTCGACGCGCAAACCACCGAGTTCATTGATGTCGAAGAAGCGCCGCCAATTGATGTCATCCGCGGCGGTGCGCCAACTGGCCAGGCGATAGCTCTGCCGCTCGAGCAATTGATGCAGCGCGTCGAAGCCTTCTTCAGTGGTCGAGTCGTAATGCTTGAGGTTGTGTTCAATCGCTTGCAGCACCTGCGCATCGCTCGCCAGTTGCCGCAATTCTTCCTTCAAAGGAATCGCCAACGAGTGCGCGTCGGTCTGGTAACTCAGCGCACTGAAACGGTCAGCGAGGGGCTTGAGCGTTTCTTCGTGCTTGAGAATCTCGCCGTAATCATTCGGGCAGATCGGGAAGTGATGGTCGTAATGCTCGACGAAAAAGCTGCCAGTCTGCGCGTTGAAATGCAGCTTCAACGTGCCGTCCTGCAAGGCCACGCCGTAGTCGCTGCCGAGGAACGGCAGCAACAACTGGCCTTCCATCAGCGGATCGGGCGAATGCCATTGGATATCGAAAAACTCGCCATACGGGCTCAGTCGTCCCCATTCCAGCAAGTCCAGCCACCACGGGTTGTCGTTACCGCCGACGGCCATGTGGTTGGAAACGATGTCGAGGATCAGCCCCATGTTGTGTTCGCGCAGGGTGCTGACCAGACGCCGCAGGGCCGGCTCGCCACCGAGTTCCGGGTTGACTTGCGTCGGGTCGACCACGTCGTAGCCGTGCATCGAACCGGCGCGGGCGGCGAGCAATGGCGAAGCGTAAATGTGGCTGATGCCCAGTTGAGCGAAGTACGGCACCAGTGGCACCGCTTGTTCGAGGGTAAAACCTTTATGGAATTGCAGGCGCAACGTCGCGCGCAATGGCTGGATAAGCGTTTGGTTCATTGGTCACGCTCGGCAGCCTGAAGACGCGCGCAAGCCAGCAGCTCCAGACGTCGTGCAGCATCGACGCCGTCGAGCAACGCTTCGCTGGGGCCGGGCAAGCGACGCGACCAGTTAGGGTGGGTATCGATGGTGCCGGGCAGGTTCGCCTGTTCGTTGATGCCCAGCGCATCTTCCAGTGGCAGCAATACCAGCGGCGCACGGGTGTGGCCGAGGAAGCGTACGGCGGCATCAACGACTTGATCGGCCTCGTGGGACTCTTCGCGGAAGTTCTGCGGATCCTGGCTCAGTGCACTGCGCAAGCCTTCGCGCTCACGCTGACGATGCTGGCGCCACTCGATTTCGCCGTTGGCATCGACAAATCCAAGGCGTGCATTCCAGTCGATGTCGCGGCCGTGCCACCAGCCATTCAGGGTGGGCAGATCGTGGGTGCTGGTGGTCGCCAGCGCGTTATCCGGCCAGTCGAGAATCGGTTTGAAATGCGTGTTGTCTTGTTCGAACAGCAGCACGCGCATGCCGAGCATCGAGCGGGCGATGAGTTTTTCGCGCAAGCCGTCGGGCACGGTGCCAAGGTCTTCGCCAAGGACGATGGCTTGATGACGATGGGACTCCAGCGTCAGCAAACGCAGCAAGTCATCCACCGGGTAATACAGGTAAGCGCCATCCGCCGGTGCCGAGCCGTTAGGGATCACCCATAAACGTTGCAGGCCCATGACGTGGTCGATGCGCAAACCGCCGGCATGGGCGAAGTTGGCGCGGAGCATGTCGATAAAGGCGCGGAAGCCGTTGCGAATCAGACCTTCCGGCGAAAACGCGGAAATCCCCCAGCCTTGTCCGGAGCGATTGAGAATGTCCGGCGGCGCACCGACGGTCAGCGAGGCGAGCAACTCATCCTGAAAACTCCAGGCCTGACTGCCGGCGCCATCGGCACCCACTGCCAGATCAGCGATCAGGCCGATGCCCATGCCGGCGCTGCGAGCGGCGGTTTGCGCACGCTCGAGGCAGCGATGGATCAGCCATTGGCAGAAGGCGAAGTAGCCGATGCGATCGGCATATTCTTCGGCGAACGCTTCAAGCGCGGCGCCGCGCGGGTCGTGCCAGTGTTCCGGCCATTGCCGCCAGTCGAGGTTCTCGCCACGGGCGGCGCGCATTTCCTGAATCGCTTCGAAGCGGCAATGGTTTTCCAGCGCTTCGCCACCGGCGTGACGAAAACTGGCGAAGTCCGGGTGCAACGGGTGATCGCCAGCGACGAAGCCTTCGTACAACGCTTGCAGCAGTTTCTGCTTGGCATCTGCGGCGGCGGGCCAGTCGACCAGTTTCAAGTCTTCCAGTTGCGCAAACTGCTCGGCCAGGCCGCTGGCGTCGATGGAATCACGCAGGGCACGTTCGCCGAGAATCGCGCCCGGTGCCGCGTACAGCGAATTAAGGAACAAGCGACTGGACGGCGAATAAGGGCTATAGCGGCCGGTGTCGGCGCTGAACATCGCGTGCAACGGGCTGATCGCCAAGGCTTCGGCACCGCGTTCGCCGGCGACTCGGGCCAGTTCTTCCAGCGCTTGAGTATCACCAAAACCGCCATCGCCGGAGCGCCGCAGCGAATACAGCTGCACGCTCAGGCCCCAGGCGCGGGGGATCGGATTGTCCACCGCATCACCGACGCTGAAGCAGCGTTCCGGCGCGACCGCGAGGGTGAAAAATTGATCGGCGATGTGCACCTGCTGATAACCGACCGGCACCAGACCGGGCAGCACTGCCTCGGAGTCAAGTTTCAGGTTCAGTCGCGAGCCGTCTTCAAGAACGATTTCACACGGGGTCTCCGGCGCGAAGTAACGCGCCAGATCGACGCCGACGCCGACATCGCTGGTCAGCAGCGGCGGCAAATGACGGTCTTGTTGCACGGCTTGCAATTCCAACAGGCTGGCGTCGATTTCCTGTGCGGAGCTGGCCGGGTGGCCCAGGCCGATCAGGACATTGCGCAATACCGCCGGGGCGACTTTTTGCGGGCGGCCGTTGGCGTCGATCCAGTCGACGGCAAGGCCCGCTCGGCTGGCGAGAATTTCCAGTTGCGCATCGCTCATAGGCGCTCTCCATCCAGAGGTTGCAAAGGGGTTGCGGCCGTGAGGCTGACAAGCGCGCAATACGCGGGCAGTTGGCCCGATTCCGATAGATCGACGGTGGGTGGCTGTTGAAACAACCACACGGCCTCGGTCTGTGGAGGGTTGACCACTGGCGTGTCGCTGAGGTTCAGGTCAATTCGCAGCTCACTGCCATTGCCCAATCGCCAGCGTGCACTGACCGCCGCGTGACCGAGCATGTGCGCGCCGAGTGCCTGGGTGCCGGACAGATGCGGAATGATGTATTGATGGCGAAATTGCAGCAGCTTTTGGTACAGCGCGAGGGTTTCCTGCTGTTTGACGCTGCCATTGCCGATCAACCTTGGCTGTGAATCGTGGAAGGTTTTTTCGGCATTCGGGTCGGGGATTTGCTCGCGTTTGTGCGGATCGGCGAAGGCGCTGAACGCGGCGAATTCATTGCGTCGGCCTTCGCGCACCAGTTCGGCCAGTTCGCCATGGTGGCTGGTGAAAAACTGGAAGGGCTGTTCGGCGGCAAATTCATCGCCCATGAACATCAGCGGAATCATCGGTGACAGCAGCAACAGCACGGTCGCTGCCTGCACGGCGCGCGGGTCGGCCAGATGATGCAGGCGTTCGCCGAATGCGCGGTTACCGATCTGATCGTGGTTTTGCAGGAACAGCACGAACGCGGTGGACGGCAGGTGTTCGCTGGGTTCGCCGCGCGGCTCGCCATGGCGGGTGATGTGGCCCTGGAAGACAAAACCCTGACTCAGGCATCGCACCAATTGCTCGGTGGGTTGCGCGGCGTAGTCGGCGTAATAGGCGTCGGTTTCACCGGTGAGCAAAACATGCAGGGCGTTGTGGCCGTCGTCATTCCACTGCGCGTCGTAGTCGTATTCGAGCAGGCTGGATTGGTTGAGTTCGTTTTCAACGGTGAGCCAGACATGCCGGGTCGGGTCGATCTGCGCGCGGACGCGCTGGGCCATTTCTGTGAGGAAATCCGGGTCTTCGATGGCATGCACTGCATCGAGGCGTAAACCGTCGAAGCGGTATTCGAGCAACCACATCAGTGCGTTTTCGATAAAGAACTCGCGCACCTCGCTGCGGCGGAAATCGATCGCCGCGCCCCAAGGCGTGTGTTTGTCTTCGCGGAAAAAGCCTTTGGCGTAGCGGTGCAGGTAATTGCCGTCGGGGCCGAAGTGGTTGTAGACCACGTCGAGAATCACCGCCAGCCCATGACCGTGGGCGCTGTCGATCAAATGTTTAAGTTGTTCCGGGGTGCCGTAGGAGGCTTGCGGGGCGTAGGGCAAAACCCCGTCGTAACCCCAATTGCGCTCACCGGGGAATTGCGCCAGCGGCATCAGTTCGATGGCGGTAATGCCCAAACCTGCGAGGCGCGCCAGATGTTGTTCGACTTCAGCGAAACCACCGAGCGCACCGACGTGCAACTCGTAGATCACTGCTTCACTCCACGGGCGACCGTGCCAGGCACTGTGTCGCCATTGATAGGCCAGCGGATCGACCACCACGCTGTGGCGGTCGAGGCCACCGTCCTGCGCGCGGGAGGCCGGGTCGGGCACCTCCAGTTCGCCGTCGATGTTGTAGCGGTAGCGGGTACCCGCCGCACAGCGTGCCTTGATCACAAACCAGCCGTCTGCCTGAGGCAGCATTGGCAGGGACTGGCCGTCTTCGAGTTCGACACTGACGTAAAACGCATCTGGCGCCCACAGCGCAAATTGCGTGTGCTCGGCATCTAGCATGATCGCGCCGTGGGGCCAGGTTTCAATAGACCGGAACGGCATCGTTTACAACCTCCTTGTTCCTTGTGGATCGGTTACTTGTGGATTGCTTTACCCAAGGCCTTGGCCACCAGTTGTTCGTAGAGTTCGGCGTACGGTTCAACCGCTTTGCACCAGTTGAACGGTGCCGCCATTGCCCGGCAACGCATGGCATTGAGCAAATCAGGATAGGCGAAGACTTTGAACGCACGGCTCAAGGCTTCTTGATAGCTTTCAACAGTGGATTCGTCGAAGAGGAAACCGGTAATGCCATTTTCAATGGTGTCGGCCAGCCCGCCGGTGTTGCGCGCGACCGGCAATGAGCCGAAGCGCTGGGCGTACATCTGGCTCAGACCGCAGGGTTCATAACGCGAAGGCATCAACAGAAAATCGCTGCCGGCGAACATGCGACGGGCGTCGGTTTCGTTGAAGCCGATGCGCACACCGATCTGGCCCGGGAAGCGCAGGGCCAGTTCGCGCATGGCTTGCTCTTCTTCCGGCTCGCCACGACCGATGATCGCGATCTGGCCGCCGTTCTGTACGATGTACTCGGACACCGCTTCAGTCAGGTCCAGACCTTTCTGATACACCAGACGCGACACCACAGCGAACAGCGGGCCGTCGGAGTCATTCAGTTCAAACAGCTCGCGGACATGGGCGGCATTGACGGCTTTGCCTTCCCAATCACCAATGGCGAACGGCGCGAACAGGTGCGGATCCGTGGCGGCGTCCCAGCTCTCATCGATACCGTTAGGGATACCGCTGAGCAAACCTTGCTGGGTCTTGGCGGCGAGAAAACCGTCGAGGCCGCAGCCGAAATCCGGGGTGGTGATTTCCTGCGCGTAGGTGGCACTGACCGTGGTGATGTGGCTCGAGTAAGCCATGCCAGCCTTGAGAAACGACATCTTGCCGTAGAACTCCATGCCTTCCTGTTGCAGGGCATGGTTGGGAATGCCCAGTTCAGGGCACGAGCCGAGGCTGGTCACGCCTTGATACGCGAGGTTGTGAATGGTGAACAGGGTCGGCGTGCGCTGCCCGCGCCAGTGCATATAAGCAGGGGCCAGACCAGCCGGCCAGTCGTGGGCGTGCACCAGATCCGGGCACCAGTGGATTTGTGCGAGGTTGGCGGCGATGTCGGCAGCGGCCAGACCGAGGCGGGCGAAGCGGATATGGTTGTCCGGCCAGTCGCGACCGTTGTTGGCGCCATACGGCGAGCCTTCGCGCTCGTACAGTTCCGGGCAGATCAACACGTAGATCACCAGACCGTCAGGCATGTCCATGCGCCCGATCTTGCACGGAGGCAGCGCAGCATGACCGCCGAGTTCGCCGATGATGTGGATCGGGTTCTCGCTGTGCATGACTTGCGGGTAACCGGGGATCAACACGCGCACATCGTGCAAATGGGCCATGGCACGGGGCAGTGCGGCAGACACGTCACCCAGACCGCCGGTCTTCACCAGGTCGGCGATTTCCGAGGTCACGAACAACACTTTCTTCTTGTTGGGATTCTGACTTGCTACTGGCGTCAGCGTTTTGGTGCCGGGGACGTTGATCTGTCGGCTGCCGGGAACGCTGATGGTGCTCGATTCACCCATCGATTGGTGAGCACGCTCTCCCTGAATATCCAATGCCGCACTGATCATATGAATCTCCCGTGTTGTTGATCTGATTCTTGTGTTCTCTCTGTAGGAGCTGCCGAAGGCTGCGATCATTGGCTTTTGAAGGATCAAAAGATCGCAGCCTTCGGCAGCTCCTACGTACGGCAAGCGCAAACGCGCCACGCATCGGTGAGCAAACGCTACCCAACACGCGCAAGCAGAATGGGTGTTTGGGCTATTGCAAGGATTGCACCAGCCGCTTCGGCCCTACCTTTGTGATGACCCGTCGCGTCGTGCAAAAGTTTCGACTTTTTTTCCGGAATGTGACCAACCGGTTTTGTGCCCCGAAAACCAGTCTAGGCCAGATCCTAGAGCGGGCGAGGGCAAATGGGTAAATTGTTCGACAATCGGTTTGCTTTAATCGGTAACCGGACTTTTCAGGGGTAAACGCACCGACGAAGTGCAGGTTTTTTTGAGGCGGGGGGCTAAAACGGTGACTGAACAGTCACAATTTTGTGCTGGAGAAGGAGGGGGTTGCACTGTTGTGGTGCGGGCAGTTTGTTGTTGGGGTGACAGTTAGTGCCCCTTCGCGGGCAAGCCCGCTCCCACAGGTTGATCGCATTCCATCTGAAGGAACCCGGTCAAAAATGTGGGAGCGGGCTTGCCCGCGAAGGCGATGGCACCTTCACCATCGCAATCAGGAAATGACTCAATTCAGTGGTCGGACGAGATTGCCCGCAGCCCAGCCCTGAATATCCTCGATCATCTGCGAAAAGAACTGCTCATAATTCTGCCGACTCACGTACCCGACATGCGGCGTCGCCAGCACATTGTCCAACGTGCGAAACGGGTGCGTGTCCGGCAGCGGCTCCTGTTCGTACACATCCAGCGCCGCCCCGGCGATCTGCTGTTTCTGCAACGCCTTGATCAGCGCCGCTTCATCAACAATCGGCCCGCGCGCGGTGTTCACCAGCAGCGCCGTCGGTTTCATCCAGCCCAGCGCCTGCGCATCGACCAAGCCGCGACTGCGCTCGCTGAGCACCAGATGCACCGACAACACATCCGCCTGCTCGAACAGCGCTTGCTTGCTGACGTACGTCACGCCGACCTGTTCCGCCCGCTCAGCCGTGAGATTCTCGCTCCAGGCAATCACGCGCATGCCAAACACCTGACCAAACTGCGCGACACGCTGGCCAATGCTGCCGAGGCCGAGAATGCCCAGCGTCTTGCCGTGAAGATCGCCACCCAAACCCTGCTGCCACTGCCCGGCGCGCAGGGAATTGGCTTCGTTCACCAGATTGCGTGTGGCCGCCATGATCAGCGCCCAAGTCAGTTCCGGTGCTGCGTGTTTGTAACTGTCGGTGCCACAGACCTTGATCCCGAGTTTGGCTGCCGCTGGCATGTCCAGCGCCGCGTTGCGCATGCCGCCGGTGACCAGCAGCTTCAGATTGGGCAGACGCTTGAGCAAATCCTCATCGAAACGCGTGCGCTCGCGCATCACGCAAATCACCTGATAGCGGCCCAGACGTTGCGCCAAAGTGGCGTTGTCCGCCGGGTAATCATGTTCAAACGTGACTTCGCCGATGCCGTCCAGCACAGACCAGTCGACCACGTCGCGGGCCACGTCTTGCCAGTCATCGATTACCGCAATCTGCACCGCCATCACCCTTACCTCATCAATGAACGGGATTGGTTTTGCTCAGCCAGCCCAGCAGCGCTTTGTGGAACTGCTCGGGTTCTTCCATTTGTGGCGCGTGGCCCATGCCGGGGAATTCCACCAGCGTCGACTGCGGGATCAGTTTCGCCACCTCTTTGCCGAGAACGTCGTAGTGACCGATCTTCGCCTTCACTTCCGGTGGCGCAATGTCCTTACCGATGGCTGTGGTGTCGGAGGTACCGATCAACAACAGCGTCGGCATTTTCAGGTTCTTGAACTCGTAGTACACCGGCTGGGTGAAAATCATGTCGTAGATCAGCGCCGAGTTCCACGCGACTTGGGTCTTGCCCGGGCCTTTGCTGAGGCCGGCGAGCATGTCGACCCAGCGATCGAATTCAGGCTTCCAGCGGCCATCGTAATAAGTCGTGCGTTCGTAGTCGCGAATGCCTTGGGCAGTGACTTTCAGTTCGCGCTCATACCACTGATCGACGCTGCGATAGGGCACGCCAAGGGCTTTCCAGTCTTCCAGACCGATCGGGTTGACAAGCGCCAGTTGATCGACCTGCTCCGGGAACAGCAGCGCATAACGCGTGGCCAGCATGCCGCCGGTGGAGTGGCCGAGCAGCGTAGCTTTCTGGATGCCCAGCGCTTTCAGCAGTTGCTGGGTGTTGGTCGCCAGTTGCTGGAAGCTGTACTGATAGTTGTCGGGTTTGCTGGAGGAGCAGAAACCAATCTGATCCGGCGCGATCACCCGGTAACCGGCCTCGCTCAGGGCTTTGATCGAACTGTCCCAGGTCGCGCCGCAAAAATTCTTGCCGTGCATCAACACCACGGTGCGGCCATTGGCCTTGCCGTGAGCGGCGACGTCCATGTAACCCATTTGCAGGGATTTGCCTTGGGACTGGAAAGCGAAGTGTTTAAGCGTGTAAGGGTATTCGAAGCCCTGCAGTTCCGGGCCATACGCTGGGCCTTCGGCGGGCGCGGTTTCAGTGGCGGCATGCGCAAACAGGGGCAGGGCGGCGCTGAGGAACAGGCCGGGCAACCAGCGGTTTAACGAGTTGGACATAAGAACAAACTCCATGGAAATCGGCCGATGCTGGAATGGCCGCATTACGGCGACGTTAAACACACAGGCAATGTCGGCGGCTGATGGTTCAACCGAGCCAGCCGAGGGTTAACAGGGCCAGCACGCCATAGCGCGCGCCTTTGGCGAGTGTGACGATCAGCAGAAAACGCCCGAGGGGTTCGCGCATGACGCCGGCGATCAGCGTCAGTGGGTCACCGATAATCGGCAGCCAACTGAGCAGCAACGACCAATGACCGTAACGCTCATAGTGCTTGCGCGCAGTGGCCATGTGTTTGGCGTTGACCGGAAACCAGCGGCGCTCCTGAAATCGCTCGATCCCGCGCCCCAGCCACCAATTGACCAGCGAGCCGAGCACATTGCCCAGCGTTGCCACCGCCAACAACCCCCACAGCCAGTAGCGCTCGCTGACGATCAACCCGACCAGTAACGCCTCGGACTGCAACGGCAATAACGTTGCCGCACCGAACGCGGCAAAGAACAGCCCGACGTATGCTGCACCCATCAATGAGCCGGGTAGTCCGCCACCACGACGTCAGTGCCGTTCTTCTTCAAACCGATCACTTGATAAGCATCGCTCATGCCATCCATTTCCATGCCCGGCGAGCCCATCGGCATGCCCGGCGCGGCGACACCGAGCAGATCATCGCGCTTACTCAGGGCCAGCACTTGATCGGCCGGCACATGGCCTTCGACGAATTTGCCATTGATGATCGCGGTGTGGCACGACGCCAGACGCGGTGGCACGCCGTGTTGTTGTTTGAAGCTGCTCATGTCGCTTTCAACATGGTCTTCGACTTTGAAGCCGTTGGCTTCGAGGTGGCTGATCCACTTCTTGCAGCAGCCGCAATTGGCGTCGCGGTGAACTTCGATCGGGATCAGATCGGCGGCTTGCGCCAGGGAAGAAATGAACAGAGCGCTCAGGGTGAGCAGAAGCAGAGAGGTTCGCATGACAGGTTCTCGAGTCGAGTGGCGGTCAAAAAAGAACGTATTTTGACCGGTTTTTCCTGCCCGGCTTCAACGGAGTGTTTCCAGTTGCTACAAAACCGGAACGCCTCGCTCCCTGTAGGAGCTGCCGAAGGCTGCGATCTTTTGATCTTGCCCCTTAGAAGCCAAATCAAAAGATCGCAGCCTGCGGCAGCTCCTACAGGGGCGTCACTTTGGTGGTTCAGCTGACTTTGAAGCGCCCCATAATCGCACTCACCCGGCTATTAGCCTCCAGCAATTGCTGCGTATTCAACTCGCTGGCCTGGCCGCTGTGTACCAGTTCCTCAACCATATGGCGGATTTGCACCATGCTGCGGTTGATCTCTTCGGTCACGGCGCTTTGCTGTTCGGCGGCGGTGGCGATTTGTGTGCTCAGGCTGTTGATGTGGCTGACCGAACCGGCCATTTCATCCAGACCGGTGTTGACCCGCGCCGTGGCGTCGGCCGCCGACTGGCAACTGGCCTGGGTGTTTTCCATCGCCGCAACCGATGAGCTCACGCCTTGTGTAAGGCGGGTCAACATTTCGTTGATTTCCGAGGTGCTGGCCTGAGTGCGCGCGGCGAGGGCGCGGACTTCGTCAGCCACCACGGCAAAACCACGACCCTGTTCACCGGCGCGCGCGGCTTCAATCGCAGCGTTAAGCGCCAACAGGTTGGTCTGGCCGGCAATCGCGCCAATCACCCCGAGAATCTCGGTGATGCGTTGAGCGTCCTGCTGCATGTTTTCAACTTTGTGGGTAGCGCTGGCCACTTCGTCGATCAGCGCTACAACGCTGTTGGTCGCTTCACCGACCACCACCCGCGAGCGGTCGGCGTTTTCGTTGGCTTTTTGAGTGAACGCGGCGGTTTCAGCGGCATTTTGCGCGACGCTTTCGGCGGTCGAACTCATTTCGGTGATCGCGGTGACCGTCTGATCGGTTTCCGAGGCATGGCGCAGCAGGATCTGACTGGTGTGCGCCGAGGTGCGTTGCAGGTTGTCGAGGCTCGAAGCCATGGCACCGGTGGCGTGGGTCACTTCGCCGATCATGTTTTGCAGGTACGCGATAAACGCGTTGATCGAATGGCCGATCGCGCCGAGTTCATCTTCGGCACGAATGGTGATGCGCTTGGTCAGGTCGGCATCGCCGCTGGAAAGCAAATCAATGTTGGCCTTCAACGCTTTCATGCGCGAGATCAACTGACGAATCGCGTAGACCTGCAGCAGCACCAACAGAATCACCAACGGAATCTGCAACAGGCTCAAGGTGCTGAGCACGTCATCACGCTGGGCGGTGAGCATTTTGGTCGGCAGGGCGGTGGCGAGGAACCACGGCGTGCCTTCGATCGGACGCATAAAGAAGGTGCTGTCCTGACCGTTGTTGTCGAACTCGACGCGTTGGGATTGCTCGCGGTTTTGCAGACCAGCGTTGACCTGCTTGGCGAACGGCAGGTTGCCCGCCAGCTCGCTGATGTTCTTCAGCACGATCGGGCCGCTGATCCGCGAGCTGTTGCTGATGATCTTGCCGTCGGCTTCGACGATGAGCATTTCGGCGTTGAGGTCTTTTTCCTTGCGCGCCACCAGATCATTGAAAAAGCCGAGGGTCACGTCGATGGTCGACACGCCCCACGCTACGCCGTTTTTCTGGATGGCCATGGCGCAGTTGGTGCGCGGCTCGGCACTGGCGTCGTCTTTATAGGCAGCGGCCCAGGCGCACTGGCCGCGCGGGGTTTGCATGCCGCCCTTGTACCAGCTCTGGTCGTAGTAATTGGGCGCGGCGTCGCTGTTCCAGAAGGTGTTTACCGCCAGTTTTCCCGAGGCGTCGCGGTGCCAGAAGGTGCTGAACTTGTTGCGTCCGGCTTCACGTTGGCCGGGCAGCGGCCAGATACCGCCGCCGAAGACTTTCAATTCGCCGTACTGGTCAACCAGCCCCGGCAATACGGTGTCGATTGCCGCGCTGTCGAGCAGGGGAATGGTCTGGGTGATGCTGCGTTGCTGTGCCTGAACCTTGTTCAATTCGCCCTGAATCTGTTCAGCAACTTCGGCAATGCGATTGAGCACGACTTGCTCTTCGGTGTGCCGCAATTTGGGCGCGACCAATTGGCTGATGCCGACCACGGTCAGCACTGACAACAGCAGAATGAACAGAACCAGAAACAGCGTGTAGCGAGCCTGAATGGTGCGGAATGCGGGCATGGAAACCGGTCCTTGAGCTGCGATTGTAGTTATGGCGCGGGGATTCGAAACAGTGCGGGTATCCCTACGTATCGTCGCGGCAAAGGGAAGCTTTAGGTACTTTCGTACTGGATCTCTAATTGTCGATCAATGGCACGTATCGGACTTGATACATGCAAACTAACCATCCTGTTCATTAGTGCTATAAATCTATTCTCGGCGCTCTAACAATATCGCTGTAAGCCTTTATTTAGGCGGCTTTGCAGATTTGTATCTGAAATGTACGAAATGTGTAAAAAGACCATAAATAAGTTGGAGTCACTGCTGTGCCGGCCGATACTCTCGGGCATACAAGTCGCTCAACAAGGACATTTCATGGCCGTTTTTCAAGGAGTTTTCGCATGACTATCGGCATTACCGGTACCTGGCAGAGCAAGGCCGGCATTCTGGTTCGCGACACGGGTGCGAAGAAACAAGTGGCTCAGAGCGTAAAGGTGCAGCAGATGCTCACCTTGGTCGGCAACGATCCCAACGCTTTGAATGTGGCCGAAATGGACAAGCAAGGCCTGCGCAAACAGATCAAGGGTTTTGACCCGGCCAACGTGTCGGTCAAGCAATTGGGCAACCTGAGTGAGTTCTTGCGTGGCCGGGGACTGATTTCTGAAGTCACCTCCATCACACTGCTCAATGCTGGCGATAAGTTCGACCGTTTCGGCGTGCAGAAAGACCCTGACGCGCGCTTCAATGCGCTGGAGTATTTCGCGACCCAACTGGACACCATCCAGAGCAACAGCCTTAACGGCAATTTCTACGGGAAGAGCTTGATCCCCGAATTCAAGAAAGCCATCTACGTGCTGCAGAATCTGAAGACCTATGGTGACGGTAACGCCCCTTTGCCGCCTTCGGACAAGGGTGTTAAAGCCAAGGCCTAAAGGCCGCAATCCTGTGGTCTGCTGAGTTTTCATCAGACCACAGGCCATCGCTCCCGTTAACGATCAATCTGTGTGGCTGCCTGCGTTTGCGTCAATTCGTGCAAGCGTTGCATGTGCGGACAGTGGAGATGCAGCGTCCGCTGACACATTCCCCGATGAAACAACGCCAACCATCCCTCGTATTTGCCGTGCCCCGGCGCCAGTCCCGTAAAGACAAAACCGATATCGGCGAGCCGGCTCAGATCCACGGCAAAGTGCCTGGACAGTCTGAGCTTTATCGACACCAGCCAATGCGCTGGCAACTCACGCAACTGCCTGATCAAGCCCGGACCGATCTTTTTCACAAGCATGTCGTAACGGTTCGCCTGCTTTTCCAGCTGAACCGGTACGCCGCTCCAGCGAGGCGTTTGATCATGGACACCGAACACGTTGCTGAGGTGGAGCATGAATGCCGCGCAACGGGTCGGCCAGCGTTGGTTCGGCAACGGTTGTTGATAGCCTGGAATGACCCGGCAACCAATGACAATCGATTCCGGCGTGCTGGCGCCGAACGGCGAGGGTACGTAGTCCGGCAGCAGCCCGGTGTTATGAAAGCCAAGGCTGGCGGCCATCCGCTGCGTGTAGGGGTGATGGGTGACTTGCTTGATCGTGACATTGCGACACCCCAACGCTTGCGCATGAGTCAGTAACTGCTCGCCCAGACGCGTGGCGATTTGTTGGCCACGGGTTTGCGGGTGGACGACGCTCAGCGCCAGTTCGGCGCTGTGCGAGGCGGTTTCGCGAAACAGTGTGGCGTGGCCGAGGATCTGTTCATCGACTTCGGCAACCAGCGAGTGCCATCGATGATCCGCGTGGTTCTGGCTAATCATGTGCGGCAGGTACACATGCGGTTGCACATAGTGATCACCGTAGACCTGCCTGAACAGTTGGCTGACTGCCGTTGCGTCGGAATTGCGGTAGTTGCGTAAAATCAGAGCTTCCATCACGTAAGCCCCGCAGCAGGGGGCGAGTACACGCGCCGATCCAGTACGCGCAAGCATTTTCCGGAGCGCGGATGACGCTGCAGATCTTCGGATGTGCAACGCTGAATGCGCAATTCCAGCAATTGGTCTGCCTGCAATTTTTTGATCAGCGGATAGCACTCGGCCAAGCGCGATTCAAGTTGCCGGCAAGCGTCCTCATCGGACGGCGGCGGGGTGGTCGCTCGCCACTTCAGACTCAATACATCCTTGTGCGCTGTCTGTTCGATCATCAGTTGCCAGTCGTCACTGCCAACGGTGTGCTGGACGATGGCGCCGATTTCGCTCGGAATCAGCGAAAGCAGGCCCACGCGCACCCGTTGGCTGCTGGCGCTGCGTCCTTTTAGGGCAAATTTACGCCGGGCGGTGCCGGCGGGCTCACGCCAGCAGGCGCGATCGCCGACCAGGTAGCGAATCAGCGGCATCAAGGTTCGATTCAGGTTTGTGAGCACTAACAGTCCCGGCTGATCACAGTCATCGATCAGCGCTCCGGACACCTCGTCAATGATCTCGATAATGGCGTGCTCATCCTGCATTCGATGCTCGCCGTCATCGCAGTCCAGTGTACTGGCGCCGATAAAACCGGCATCGACGCTGGCGTAGCCAATGGAGGTGATGCGGGCGTTGGGGAAAACTTGGCCGAGTACCTGCCGCTGCGAAGCAAACAAGCTTTCGCCGCCGTAAAGGATTGTCTCGACGCCCTGCAGAATCTGCCCATGACGACTGAGCCAGGCGGCAAATGCCAACAAGTGCGCAGGCACTCCCGCCAGAACATTGATCCGATGCTGAACGATCGCTTCGGCCAATACACTGGAATCGACGTCGCCGGTGAAAGGGAATTCGGTAATCGACGTATCGACATGCGCGAGCGCGTCATGAATAAACAGAAAGCTGGCATACAAGTCGCCGGCGAAAAACAGATTGGCCACGCGATCGTCGGGCTTGAACTGCATTGTCAGGCTATGACCGAAGTCTCTGACGAGCGTGTGCCATTCACTGCGGCTGTAAACGGACAACTTGCCCACGCTGGTCGAGCCGCCTGTTTTGAACACCAGCGCCTGACTCGGTGAACCTGTCAGCACAGGCCAACGATCAAGGTCATGACTTTGATTCTAGTAGTCGACTGGATCGGTCAGTGGCAGTTGGGCCACAGCCGTGATCGGTTGATTAATAGGGCTCAGCGTTTCTTTGTAAAAACCCGAGTGTTGACGAGCGTAGGTGATCAGCTCGTTGAGTTGATGAATAGTTTTCACGGTGTTTTCTCTTGTAATAAGTTGGCTGTTAACGCCGTGAGTCGATGAAAATTGGCGTCTTGCCACTGTGTGTGTGGCGAGTGAAGTGTTCGACGGAACAGGCTTCAACTTCGAGCACCAACAATCCGCTTTGCACGACGGTCGCGAGCGTCAAATAGCTGGCCAGTCGGGTCAGGGCCTTCTCTGATGAGAGTTCCGAGCGCAGGTGCATGCGTTCGACGCCGTCGGGTGCGTGGTCAAGCAACAGTTGGAAAGGGCTTTGCAGGCGCTCGGCCAGTTCGCTCAGGGAAATGAAATCGGTGCCGATACGAATCAGTTTTCCGTGGCGTTGCAACAGTTCGAAACGCGGCGAGAGCAGCCCGCAAGCACAATGCCCGGGCACCCAGCGACCACTGTCGCCGATGTCATAACGCTCGACGAACTGGCCCTCCCGGGCGGTTGAGGTAAAGATCAGTCGGCCGACACCATCACCGCTCACCGCGACGTCGTCATCGAACCCGATAATTTCCAGGTGCTGGATATCGCTTAGCAGATGGAACACGCCATCGCCGGTCGCCTGGCATGCGTGGCCCAGTGGGCCCGCGTCAACGCTGCCGTAGATGGCCGAACGGATATGGGAAACGCCGCAACTTTGCAGCAAATCGCGACTTTGCTCGCTGACGTGCTCACCACCGAGAAAGACTTTTTCGATGTTGCCGTACGCTTGCAGTCGCTCTTTCTCTTTAAGGAACAAGCGGTGCAGGGTGCTCGGCATGCCAATCAGCACGTTGACGCGTTGATCGATGATCAGTTGCGCGATCTCAGCGTATTCATCATCGGCGGGGGCACCCATCGGCAGGTGGCTAACGTCGAGCAGCTCAAGCACTTTGGCGAAGCTGAAGAAACCACCGTACAACCCGCCACTGAAGAACAGATTCATGACCCGGTCACGGCGCGGATCCAGACCAGCCGCAAATAGTCCATCGGCCGTTGCCCGCATCTGCCGCTCGAAGTCGCGGTAGCTGAAACCCGCCAACGCCGGCAGGCCGCTACTGCCGCCGGAGCGAAAATACAGTTGCGCTGCCGGATTGATGGGCTGCGAGACGAAGGCGTCTTTACTCATGATCGGCTGACCGTTGTGGACGGGCGCCAGTGGCAGTGGGTCAAGGGTTGCGTGGATCGGCAGTGTGGTTGCGGACAGGCTGACCGACACTCGACGGCTAAGCCGTTGCAGTGCATAGACGCCGTCGTGGGGTTCGCCCTCATAGCCGTCGTGAATGGCATTGACCGGCGCCAGACGGGTGACGCCGGCGCTGATCAACGTTTGCGTCAGCTCACTGATTTGGCTGTCCTCGCACACCAGCGCGCAGCTTTGCAGGACGTTTCGCCAGTTCAGCAATGTTTCACTGATTCGCGCGCGAGGCACCGGGAAGAGCAGCAAACTGCGAAACAACGGTGAGGGGCTCAATTGGCGGGTATGCGCCCAAATTACACGCCAGCCCGATCCGCTCCAGACGTGCCCCATCTGCCCGGCAAAACTCTGCGCCAGGCGGGTCATCTGCGTTTGGGTGGTGATTTGCGAGGCTTCTTGCAGCGTGGGTTGCAACGCTGGCCATTGCCCGGCGCGACGTTCAAAGGCCTCGGCCACTTTGTCACCGATGTCGCGCAGAGCCGCAGGGTCATCGCTGTCCACCAGCAGCCATTGCGGGCTGGAGCACGCCTGCTGATCCAGACGACAGACCTCATCGACCACGGCATCCAGCGCCTGCGCTGATGCCGCCTCCGGTGTCATGTAAACGAAGCTGATGCGATGTCCCCAATCGATCCAGCGACAACCGGGCGCCAGCTGTTGGCGGATGGCCCGCAACGCGGACTCTCCACCCCAGGCGGCGACGCCGTTGGCCTTTTTGCACAGCTGACCGATGTGCGCAGTGGTCACCGGTAATACGGCGATGTAGCCGGCGAGTTGTCCGCTGGCATCGCATTGCACCAGCGCTTGAAGCAGACGCGCGGTCAATCCTTGATCGCTGCTGCTGGGGCGCAGCCAATTGACGTTGCCGGCCAGCAAGCCTTCAAGCACCGCGCAGAATGCCAGCAACGGCGCGTTGCCCGGCGTGATGTGCACGACCAGTCCCAATGCGCGCCAGCTTTCGAAACGTGGCTGACGGTAATCAATACGCCGCAGTGAGGTTGGTTGATCGCCAAGTTCACGCGCAAGTTTGTGGCGTAAAGCATCGGCCTGGCAGAAGTTGATCAATGCTTGGCATTGCTCGGCGTCGAGCGCGAGTGTGCTGCCGTCGCGCAATTGTTCGGCGAACCGGATTGCTGCGCTGATCACCGTTTCTGCGCGCAAGGGCATGCTCAAGCGCTGTGGCAGATCCGCATAAAGAGTGTGCAGTGCGTCATCGAGGCTACGTTGGGGATTCAGCTGTCCATTAATCAAAAACATGGCAGTGATCCCCCAGCAGTTCGGCGGCGGCCATGGCGCAACTGCGTCCGGCACTGGTGCCGGCGCGGCCATGCAGTTCAAACCAGTCACTTTCCAGGCCGCAGTTGCAGCTTTCGCCGGGGTGTAACGTGGCCAGGTCACTCATCACTACCGCATGCGCAGGACTCGACGAGATGTAGGGCGAGACGAATCCCAACAGGCCTGGCCGGCCATAGGGCAACACGCGAAAGTCACCGGGATCGCGTATGTAGACGCGTGAATACACCGGCACATGAAAGTGATGCTCAGCGCATTCGACGTAAGGCACCGCGTGCTCGACGGCCCCATAACCATCGCGACAATTCGACGGCTCAATCCCCAGTTGCCGGTGGATTTGCGCATATAACTGCGCTTTTGGGATTTCCTGCGCGGCCAGGGTTTTCCAGCCACCCCCGAAAAACACCAGCGAATTCGGCGGTAACTGTAAATCCGCTACACCGGTCGCCTGCATTCGCTGCAGGGCCTGCCAGAGAAATGCGGGAAAGCCGAATATCCTCACCGGCAGGCCTTCTTCAGCGAAGGATTGCAGAGCAGCGATCACACCAAATACATCGAACTGATGACCGTCGCCCGTATTGCGAAGGGTGTAGATCACGCGATTTTTTGGCGCAAAACGGCAGAGAAACTGATCGGTGTAAGCGGTCCCCAAGGTAATGCGATCTTTTGGCTCGTAGCTCAGAAGCAGGTAGTTGCATGGGGTTTCGGGAGTGTTCCAGCCGTAATGATCGAATATTCGTTCGACCATGAACTGGGCGCCAGCCATGCTGCGTGTGTCATAGCGCATACGGCTTTGTTCGCCGCTGGTGCCCGAAGACGTCAGTTCCAGTGCATGCTCACCGGTGCTGCTGAGCAGCAGGTGACGCTTGAAAAAACTGGCGAAGATCGGCGGCAATGTTGACCAGTCGTCCAGGCTGTCGAGGTCATGCACATTTATTCCATGACTGTTCAGCCAGTGCTCGTAACCGGGGGTGTGCCGGCAATGAAAACGACTGGTCTCGGCCATGGCTTGATCGAACAGTCCTGCGGGGGCCGAGGTCCGACAATAGGGCTGCGGCAACGCGCACAGCGCGTCGCTATAGGGCAGATGAGTCATCAATAATCCTTTATTGAGGTGGAGGTGGCGCGGTTTTCGCGCCTTGTAAAAAACCGTAGAGAAAAGGCAAACACAGCAGGCCGCCGAAGGCTGACCAGAGTGCGAAGAATTCAACGCGTGAGCCACCGCCGCCAGCAGCAATCAGCGAGCCGCCGATGCCCATCACGGTGATCGAAATCATGCCGATCATGGCGGACACCAGCCCCTTGCTGTCATCACTGGCAAACAGTGCCATTCGATACAAAGCGGCATTGCTCATGCCCAATCCGATGGCGTACAGCGCCAGGCTGGCAATCACCGGGGTGAGGGTTGTGCCAATCACTGCGCATGCGCTGAGGGCCAGCAATCCGAGGCTAAAAGGCCAGAGTGCCAGGCCTATCAATTCGGGTATCGAGTGCGTCAGTAATAAACGATCAAGCATCAGGTTGCCGACGATAACTGCTGAGAAAATCGGGATTTGCCAAAGGCCATATTCAACCGACGTCAGGCCCAGCAGCTGGATCAGTAACAAGGGGGCAAGGCCAATCCAGGCAATCAACGGCAGGCTCATCAGGCCTAGCGCCAGACTTGCAGCGAGGAACCTGCGATTGGCCAGCAGGGCCAGATAACGCTGACGGGTCTGTCGCCAAGAGAAGGCCACCGGGCGTAGCGCCTGTCCGTCCCGGCGCACAGTGCCCACGGTTTCAGGCATGCAGATAAATAGCCCGACCCAGACCACGCCAGCCGCCACTGCGAGCCCCAGAAAAAGCTCGCGCCAGTTCACCCATTCCAGCAGCAGGCTGCCCAGCAGCGGCCCGAGCAAGGGCGACAACAGCGCTACATTGCCGAGTAATGCCATCAGACGTACGGCGTCCGCCTCGCAGAAAACTTCCTGAAGGGCCGGATAACTGACGGCCACCACAAACCCCAAACCCATGCCCTGCAGCAAGCGCAGCAGATTGAACATTTCGATGCTGTCGGTTATGAAGGCAACCGCGCAGGAAATAGCAAACAGTGCGCAACCCAGCAGCAGCATCGGCCGCCGCCCGCATTGATCTGACAATGGCCCGATCAGCCATTGCAGGCAGACACCGCCAATCAGGTACAGATTGAAGGCGTTTGGCACGTGACGCACATCGGCATCCAGTTCCGTCACTACGGTCAGCATGGCCGGCATGATCATGTCGCTGGCCATGTAGGTCAGCAATTCAAACGCCATTATGGCTAGACAAAATCCGATGGCCTGTCGACGGTGGATCCTGATAAGTGTCCTCTGCATAAACATCCTTGTTTGCGAGTCGAAAAAGATTCTCAAATCCTAGGCGCGCGCCATCCGGTGGCCTAACGGTTTGCTGCGACATTAGATTTCAAATGCTTGCGGCTTGTTTAAGCGCTGGACTGGCGGATCGGCGCACACAAAAAAGCCCGCTTGAATGCGGGCATTGTGTGCAGTGGATCGGCTGGGTGATTTCCCTGTCGCGTTCATTCAGAGAAGAGCGGGCAGGGCGAACAATCCTGTTCTAGCGATGTTGATAATAACCAGGGCCACCCTGGTAGTAACGATGGTGATCGTCGTGCCAGCCGCCGTGGGGGAAGATGATGCAGCCACTCAGGGTCAGCAGGGCAAGAACGGGAATCAGCCAGGTGATTCGACGCAGCATTTCAAAAATCCTCATGGTTACGCCGTCATGAAGCCAAAACTCTTCATCGGCTGTAACATGAGACCCCGATTGCAGCGGCGCATCCCCGTGAAACGGTAAGCGCATGGCATGCAAACAGATACAAACCGGATACATTTCAAAGTTTCAGGAAACCGCAATGACCCATAAGCAACGTTTGATTTATTCGATTCTGATTGCCGTGTCGGTACTGGCGATCATGCTCGGCCTGTCCTGGGCGCAAAACGCCGGGATGATCACTGAAAAGATGTTTCAGTACATTGCCATCGCCGTGGCGGTGATCGTGGTGATTATCAACGCCGTGATGCGCCGCAAGGTCAAATCCTGACGGCGATCGCTGTACGGGTTACTCGTTGAGGACGGCCGCAGCTTGTGGATGCAGGCTGTAGCTTTTGTCCGCATTGAAGGTGATGACACCTTCGGCGCACAGTCGTTTGAGGACTTCGCGGACGCTGAGAAATGACAGCGGAATGTCCAGATCCAGCAATTGGCTATGGACACCGCGAACGCCCAGACGACGATCGGTTTGTGCCGCGACCAGCAGGGCGTCGATGACTTTCAGTCGGATCAGACTGGTGCGCAGACCAAAACTTTTCAGTAGCAGGCGGATCCGCTCGTTGCCGTGACGGTCGGCACGCTGCCCGAAATCGCTCGCCAGGGAGCTCATGGAAGCCCCTTGTGGCGCCTGGCTACCGTCCGATGGTAGTTGCGAGTTGTACATGCGATTACTCCTTTGCAGGGCCAGATCGGGAAAGGTTTTTGTGCTCTCTCTAAACAAGACGAATCAGCACGAGAAATCATGAAAGAAAAAATGTAGAAATTTTGTCGGAAATTCGTCTTTTCTCCGTAATTACGGCTTCAGATCGCTGTTCGGCGGCCTAAATTTTTTTTCTCGGCTTCGTTACTTGCAAAGGCTCATTGCGCGTGGACGCGTGGGTGTTTTCAGAGCGGAGCCGATGCCCGTCCTTTCAGGCCAGGCACGCCTGCGCTCTTCGGCATTTCGATCAGGAGCGAGCGTGATTATTTCCAGGCAGTTAATTGGACTGACCCTTGCCGGTATGGCTTTCGGGCTAAGTTTTTCCGCCCATGCACTCAGTCCCGCCACTGAGGCCAGCGCCGATATTCGGCGTACCGCTTTTGGCGTGCCGCACATTCGCGCTGACAACGAACGCGGTTTGGGTTTTGGCATCGGCTACGCCTACGCGCAAGACAACCTCTGTCTGCTGGCCAACGAGATCGTCACGGTCAATGGTCAGCGCTCACGCTATTTCGGCCCTGATCAGTTCACGGTTGAAGAGCGCGAAAATCGCGTCAGCGATGTGTTTTTCAATTGGCTGAACACGCCTGAAGCGGTCAATGGTTTTTGGCAGGCACAGACTTCCCAAGTGCAGGACCTGGTCGAAGGTTACGCCGCCGGCTACAACAAATATCTTGCCGAACGTCGCCAGCAAGGCCTGCCGCAGCAATGCCAAGGCGAATGGGTGCGCGACATTGCCGCTGAAGATTTGGTCAAGTTGACGCGGCGTCTGCTGGTTGAAGGTGGCGTTGGTCAATTCGCCGAATCACTGGCGGGTGCGACACCGCCACAGGCCACTGCCCGGATCGAGCACGATCATCACGCTTATCAAATGGCCGGCGTGCGCCAGCAACGTTTCGCCCTGGATCGCGGCAGCAACGCGGTGGCCGTTGGCAGCGAACGTTCATTTAATGGTCGCGGCATGTTGCTGGCCAATCCGCATTTTCCTTGGGTCGGCGGCATGCGTTTCTATCAGATGCACCTGACCATCCCCGGCAAACTCGACGTTATGGGGGCTGCGCTGCCGGGCCTGCCAATGATCAACATCGGTTTCAACCAGCACTTGGCGTGGACGCACACGGTTGACTCTTCGAAACACTTCACGCTTTACCGCCTGCAACTCGATCCAAAAGATCCGACGCACTACATGCTCGATGGCAAATCACTGCCAATGAGCAAGCAGACCGTAACGGTGCAGGTCAAGCAGGCGGACGGCCAGGTCGTGCCGGTATCGCGAGACATTTACAGCTCGCAGTTCGGCCCGGTGGTGCAGTGGCCGGGCAAGCTCGATTGGGATAATCAATACGCGTACAGTTTGCGCGACGCCAACCTTGAGAACGATCGCGTACTCAAACAGTGGTACGCAATGAATCAGGCTGCCAGCCTCAAGGATTTGCAGGATTCGGTGCACAAAATTCAAGGCATTCCCTGGGTTAATACCCTGGCCGTGGATGACAAGGGACAGACGCTATACATGAACCTGTCGGTGGTGCCCAACGTCAGTGCCAATAAACTGGCCAAATGCAGCGATCCGCGCATCGGTTTGCAGATGATCATTCTGGACGGCTCGAACAGCGCTTGCGCCTGGGACATCGATCCGGCAGCCGCGCAGAAAGGTATTTTTGCCTCCAGCCAGTTGCCGCAATTACTGCGCAAGGATTTCGTACAGCATTCCAATGATTCCGCCTGGATGGCGAATCCGGCGCAACCCTTGACCGGGTTCTCGCCGCTGATCAGTCAGGAGGGGCAACCGTTGGGGTTGCGCTCGCGTTTCGCCCTGGATCGTCTCGCCAGTCTGAGCAAAAACGCTACCCTGGCGGTGAAGGATCTCCAGCACATGGTGATGGACGACCAGGTATATCTGGCGGGTCAGGTTGTGCCGGATCTGCTGAAATTCTGCGCCAATGAAACAGGTACTGACGCTGCTGCGCTGCAACCGCTGTGTGCCAGCCTGAAAGCGTGGGACGGCCGGGCCAATCTGGATTCGGGTCTGGGCCTGGTGCATTTCCAGAACATCATGCAAGCCTTGCAAGAATCTCCGGATATCTGGCGGGTGGCGTTCGATCCAAAGGATGCGCAAAACACGCCACGTGGTCTGGCTATTGAGCAGCCAGCGGTGGCCAAAGCGCTTCGCGAGGCCATGTTGGCGTCGGTCGCATTGAGCGCAAAAATGGGCCTCAAGTCTGACGCTCGCTGGGGCGATATTCAGGTGGTCAGCAGTGGCGGGCAACAGACGCCGATTCATGGCGGGCCGGGTACTTTGGGGATCTATAACGCGATTCAGAGCGTGCCGCGTGAGGACGGCAAACTGGAAGTGGTCAGCGGCACCAGCTACCTGCAAGTGGTCACGTTCGATGAAAAGGGCCCGCACGCGCAAGGACTGTTGGCGTTCTCGTTGTCCAGTGATCCGGCATCGAAGTATTCGCGGGATCAGACTGAAGCGTTCTCGAAGAAACAATGGAGCGTCCTGCCGTTTACCGAACAGCAGATTCAGGCGGATCCGCAATATCAGGTACAGACAATCCGCGACGCACTGGATAAGACTGGAAAAGTGGCAGCGCAGTAAAAACGGCTATTTGCCCACGTTAAAAATGGAGGCCGCATCCCGCAAGGGGCGCGGCCTTCAGCTTTTTGGCGGTTGTTGTGGCAGCGAGTTGATCACCGGGTCGCCATCCTTGTTACGCGACAGATAGACCGGCAGCACTTTAGGCAGAGTGCTTGGCAGATTGTGCATCTCTTTGATGTTGTAAATGCCCCCCACGCGAATCGCACCGGTCGCGTTATCGTTAAGCATCAACGGTTTGTCCAGATAGCGATTGATCAGCGGCAGTGCGTCGTTGAGCGACAGATTGTCGAGTACCAGTTTGCCGCTACGCCAGGCCAAAGCGCTGTCGTTGGGGTAGGTCTGGCTGATCTGCGGCATGTAATCACCATGCTTGTAGCGAGCCTGCATCGACGGCCCGAGACGCAAACCATCACCCGACAATGCAGTGTTGCTGGTCACCAGCACTGAACCTTCAATCAGGTTGACCCGCACCTGGTCTTCATACATCCAAACGTTGAATCGTGTGCCCGTTACACGAATCCTGCCTTCCCCTGCACGCACGACAAACGGGTGGCTCATGTCATGGCTGACGGTGAAGAACGCTTCACCTTTTTCCAGGGTGACGCGGCGCTCGTCCTTATAATTACTGAAGGTCAGTTCGGTGTTCAGATTCAGTTCGAGCTGGCTGCCATCACCCAGCGTGACCTGACGTACGTTGTCGGTGGCGGCGAAATGCTGATAGCTGTTGGGCAACCAGCCAAGGTTCCAGCCAGCGACTGCAGCCAGCGGTAATGCGACGGCGCAAACACCAGCGGCTACCGCGTAGTGTCGCCACGAGCGTGACGGCGAGCGGCTGATCGGCACAGCAACGTCAACTTCGGGGCGCGGCAGATGTTCGGCAACGTCCCAGATTTCCAGCATCGCTTCATATTCGAACGCATGCAGCGGGTGAGCATCGAGCCATTGTTCGAACGCGCGTCGCTCTTCGTCCGTGCAATCAGCCGCGTGCACACGCATGCACCAATGCGCGGCGGCATCGGTGATCGCATCGTATTCGGCTTCCGAGAGGGTGTCTTGGGTCATTGACTCGTCCTGATTTCGCACATTCTAACCTTGACGATCAGTTGCCGAGAACATCCGTCATGGCAATTACCCATCAAAGTGGAACTTATTTTTCCCTGAGGCGCCCAAAAAACAGGACACCTTCGCGCACTATCCACAAATGGAGTGAAAAAATGATCAAAAGAACTTTTGCCGCCCTGATTGCCACCGCCAGTTTGCTCAGCGCTGGCGCCGCGCTGGCAGACAAGCCCGGTGCAGGCTGGATCACCATTGAGAAAGCCATCGAAATCGTCAAAACCAAAGCCGGTTACGTAGAGGTTTACGAAATCGAAGCCGACAACAACGGTTACTGGAAAGGCGAAGGGCGTAAAGCCGACGGCGTTGTGTACGAGTTCCGCATCGACGGTGCCTCGGGTAATGTCTTGCGGGATCAGAAAGACTGACGTCACAGTTTTCTGTCTCAATCATGCGCAGGCCTGGCCTGCGCATTTTTTTGCCTGATTACGGCAAAGTTGCTGGCACCGGATCCAGTTGCCGGCCCATCTCGCCGATCAAAAAAGCAATCGAGTCGGCATTGCGCAAAATAGTCTCAATGCGCGGATGTGGCGTTTGTTGATCGAGGAAGGCATTGCGTGCGTCGTTCAGCGTGGGGCTCAGCGTGGCGTCGAGTATCTGTCGGCTGACGTGGGTCATGTCAGGCAGTTGATCGAAGCCAATCCAGGCTTGTTGCTTATCGCTCCAGCGCGAAAACAGCTCTTGTCGCGGGGTGGCCAAAGACAGCGCTTGACGCTGGAACGTCTGCTGAGTGTTTTTCATTGCGATGCCTTGGCCGGTAAGGGTCTCGATCAAATCGCTGAAGGGCCGGCGGGCTTCCAGCGAGGCAATGTCTACGGCGTTGCAGATTTGATGGGCAAATTCATGAATCAGCACGGACGCCTGGGCATGCCCGTCGACATTAAAGGGTTCGGTCAGAGAAGATTTGTACCAGTCCAGTTGCTGGGAGAAGAATTTTTCGGTGAAGTGCACCTTGCGTTGCTCATCCTCATCCAGGACGAAGGCAATCAGGTTGGCGCCGGGGTATTTGTTCGAACCAATGACGAAGCGCTCGGTGTTCATCAAGTCCTCACTCGGATTTACCAGCGCCGTGCACACCGGGACGATCGCCTGTTTTATTTTGTTGATCAGCGTGTCGTCGATCTGACTCACATCAAAGAACTGCTTGAGGAAGCGATCGAGTCGGGTGCCGACCGGTGCACTGCGCAGTTGTGCCAGATTATGCAAGCTGTTGAATGCGTAATAGCGGGCCATATCGATGGCCTGCACCAGCATCCGCGCTTTGTCCGGGTATTTGCTGCGGATGGCCTCCATGCCGAGTGCCTCGATGTTCAGTACCAGCCGGCGTTCGCGGTCGGCGGCGAAGCGGTTGTACATCTTGGACATCGCCTTGCCGTAATGGACGGTGTGACGATCCGGATCGATAACCAGCTGTGTGCCTCCCTTGCGTAATGTCGGACCATAGGACTGTGCATTCGCCATGCGCCAAACGGCGCCGGGTTTGTCGACGCGATAAACCTTGCCGGCGATGGCGGCATAGCGAAGCCTGTCGGCGTTATTGATGTAAGTCCCGCTGTGCGGCTCAAGGGACAGGTCTTTGAGTGCGACTGTCGTGGTTTCGAAGTGTTGCAGGGCGGTGCGTGACGGTGCAGTCACTTGGATCTGCTGTAGCCGAGGGGCCACTAACGGCGGCTCTTCGGAGGCAGCCTTTAAAGGGGTTACGGACTCAGCGGACGACTCCATCGACAAACGGCCCATGCTGACCATTTGTATCGCACCGGCAATGAATGCTTTCAGTGCGGGTTTCCAGTGATGATCCTGCAGTGCCTCGGCCGAATCCTTGAAGTCTTTGTAGCTTTGCCAAAGAAACGACAGGTAACCCAGCTTGCCCGGCAGAAGCCCTGAAAGCAGTTTGCTGCCATCGCTGAAGAGATTTTTCGCAGCCTCCCAATCTGTCTGCGCTGCAGTTTTCAACTGGCTGCCGAGCAACTGCGGGAGGAGCGCAATATTGTCGTCGTACAGTCGGTGAAAGATATTACCCGTGACAGGGTTCACAGCGAGCGTCATCTCGCTGACCTCGCCCACGCTTGAAATCAACAAACTTCGCAGCGACGCCTGCTGGTGCTCGGGGGCGCGGCGTATGAGCAGATCCTGCAAGCTCCCCGGTGTGTTCAGTGCTGCGATCAGATCCATTTCGCTCGCAAACTCGCGAAACACCTCGTCGGCATAAGGCGCATAAAGCACCAGCGGATTGCGCGAGCGATGGTCGGAATCGATCACGTACATGGCGAGCGCTTCAACGGGCGCCGCTCTCGGCGTCTTGATCAGCGACAGTGGATAGATATTTGCGTGAGCTCCCTCGACGGTGGCGCGAGCCTTGCCATCTGGCATGTCCAGCACTTGGGCGATCAGGTCGAAAGCCTTGTCGGACAAACGTTGTTGCAGTTTCAAGGCGTGCGCATGCTGTAACAGTTGCCACGGTAACTGGCGGAAAAAGCGCTGTTTACGTGCATCGGCTTGAGGGGAGGGTACAGAAAGGGCATCAGTGACCCTTTTTGCGTAATCAGTGGATATTGCCAGCGACGCCAGCATTTGTCTGACGGCCTGTTGATCAAGCCCCCGCGGTAACGGTTGGGCAGTCTCCGACGCTACGCTGAAGCCAGTGCCTTGCGCGACGTTGACGTGATTCAAGGCAAACTCGGACAGGCTGCGCGCGGGTCCCGCGAGGGCCAGATTGGGGATGATCTCAATATTTTGCGGCTCAAGATTGCTCCCGGGGAATCGCACATCGAGTAACGACTTCAGCGTTTCTCGTACATAGCGCTCCAATGAAGGAATGCCGTGCAGATAATCTTCGTCATCGGTCACGCTGTTGTGCCATTGCTCCAACAATTCCAGATGTAATTGCTGCTCGTCGATCGATGCCATACCCAGCCAGATCGGGAGCGATTGCTGCTGCCTGATGGCTTGCGCAACGTCAGATGCACGCTGCAAGTTGGTTTCGACCAGGGTTTTACTGAGCAGTGTCAACGAATCACTGAGGCGGGCGGGATCCTTCAGGCGTGCGCGCAGTTGCTCGCAACGGGCCAGGTAGTGATTGATCGCCGATTGCATGCACGCCTCCATCACATTGCCTTCGATCAGTTGCAGCGACCCCAACTGGTAATTCCGGCGGAGCAATTGTTGTGGCGGGCGAAGGTTTTCCAGCAAAGAAAGGCGCTGAACACTGTCGAGCAAGCGCTGATTCAATGTTTGTCGGACGCTGACAATTCCGTCAAATGCCTCCAGCCCCAAACTCGGAGTCCACAGAATGACGCGCCCGGAGTGCTCGACATCCAGACCTCCGCGCTCCGTGAGCAAAACGCATTGATCCAGGGGAAATGCCTGTGTCTCACCTGAGCCTTTCACCGTAAGTGCCCAGGCATCGGGACGAAACCCATTGAGCGTTCGGCGATCATTACGCGTGGGCTGGTCGGCGTTGAAAACGGTATCGACGATCGCCCGTTGCGGTTTTTGCAGCGTGCCGTAAATCATCCGCAGTTCCGCTTCGCCACGCACGCCTACGTAAAAAGCATGGGCCAGCCGGGTCTTCATATGCTCCAGGTAACTGCGCTGGGAAGCTGCAGTCGTGTGGGGTTGTGCGGCGAAATCACGGGCGAGGGGGGCTTTGACGTCGGCGAATGACTTTATCGCCAGCGTCGTCTTGTCGGTCAGCACCCACGAAGGTTGCGCCCGACCGAACAGTACTGGACGTGTGCTCCAGCGCTCACCGGCATCGAGGGTCAGCAATTGCTCATTCAGCATCGTGCGGATGTCCAGCGCCTTGTCGACCAAGGCATGCACATCGATGACGCCATCGCTGTGGCGAAACACCTGCAAGGCGTAGTCGAGGTTCTGCCGTTGTTTGGTGATGATCAGTTCGAACAGCACTTTGAAAATGGCGCCGGAAATCACCTCTCCCGTTACCTGCGGACGGTCGTAACCAATAAAACGATTGCGTTCTTCGAGGCTGAGCAACCCGTAGAGCTGGTCTTCATGCCCGGCTCGCTTGAATTTTCTGAGTAAAATCTCCTTCAGATCCGCGTAGTCCTTGAGTACATGCAGACCCTGAGTGGGGGTATAGAGGTAGGCGTTGTCGTGGCTGATCATCAAGGAACCGGCCAGTTCGACGAAGTTGGCCTGGTACTCCCACATCCTTACGGTTTCGATGGTTGGCAGGCGAGAAACGGTGGGAAGCGGTTCGATCATTTGATGCAGGGTGATGAATTGCGTGGCGTCAATGATGCTGGCTTCACGTTTGAGCAGCAGATCCGCGCGGGCCTGGTCTTCCACCGCTTGAGCGAAAAAATCGCGACGGGATGATCCGTCAGCGCTAGGTGCCTGCCAGTAGGCTTCGAGTTGATCAAACAACAGCACCGCTAACTTTCCCGAGGCGCTTTTCACGGCACTCTCCCAGCGGGCTTGATCATCAGGTTGTGTAGCAATGGTCGGGTTTGAGAACTCGTGCTGTTGGCCTGCCGGCCAGCATTGGTTGCGGTAATACATCAGCACGGCGTCGCTCAGACTCATGGAGTCCAGCCAGTGGCGAGTCGCGCCGTTGTCGGGGCTGAGGTAAAAACTGACGCGGGTTGCACGTGGCGATCCGGCTTGCACGTCGCTGCGTAGTAAATCATCCATGACCTGTTCAACAAGCGTACGCAGCATAGGCAGTTGCTTCAGCTCGATCAGCATGGCCTCGGCATTCTCGCGTTGAGCCTGCGTAATCAGCGCCTGCTGATCTTCGAATATATCCCCGGCAATCGGTTCAAGCGTGACCCGGATAGCGCCTGAATCCAGCAGTTGCTTGCGTCGGGATATCGGTAAAAAGGCCAGCAGTCGTTCAGCGTCACCTGGCGTGTTCAGCCGTGTCTCCAGTCGTTCCAATAGATCAGCGCGGCTGTGGTGTTTTTTGATGCCTTCATACGGGGTGTAGAGGATCTCGCCACCGTCATCCGGAGTGGCACCCAGGACAAAACAGCCCGCCAGCGGCACCGCAGCAGCGCCAGGAATGCTGAGCATAATGCGCTGGGCCAGCATTGGCGGGGATTGTTGGCTGCGTAATGCCTGCGTGGCGAGTTCGGTCAGGGCCAGCCAATCGAAGTCCTTACGTGACAAACCATGGATTGGGCCCAGTTCGCCCCAAAGGCCGGGTGACTTCAAGGTTTCTGGAAACAACAGCGGAGAATGAGTGGCTGGCATCAACGAGTCTCGACAAGGCGCACGGGTCGCGCCGATAGATTGAGGCTCTAGGGTATGGATCGAAGAAGGTGGGCAGGTGGTACATAGTTACCGCACACACAGCCTGATAATGCGCCAGTCTGTGACGCCGTTGCCCTCGGCAAGGGTTGACACGCTGCCTTGCAGGCGTGATTAATCGATTCGCGAATTCGTACGCTGTTGTTCCCTCCAATAATTAATCTGGAGCTTCAGATGTCTGCGCCATCCGATCATGTGTCTGCTGCTGTTTTATCCACGCTGTCGCTCGAAGAACTGACGCAACTGCTTGAAACGATTTTTTTGCGCCACGGCACCTCTGCGCAGGTCGCTCGATCACTGGCCGCTAACTGTGCCGGCGCCGAGCGTGACGGGGCGCACAGTCACGGCGTGTTCCGTATCCCCGGTTATGTGTCGACCCTGCAAAGTGGCTGGGTCAACGGGCAGGCTGTGCCGCTGGTGGAGGATGTCGCTGCCGGATTTGTGCGGGTTGATGCCGGTAACGGGTTTGCCCAGCCAGCGTTGGCGGCGGCCCGTCCGTTACTGACTGAGAAAGCACGCAGCGCCGGGATCGCGGCGCTGGCGATCCGCAATTCCCATCACTTCGCGGCACTGTGGCCGGACGTTGAGCCATTCGCCGAGGAGGGCCTGGTCGCCCTGAGCGTGGTTAACAGCATGACGTGCGTGGTGCCACACGGCGCCGATCGGCCATTGTTCGGTACCAATCCGATTGCGTTCGCTGCGCCGCAGGCCGGGGCCGCGCCGATCGTCTTCGATCTGGCCACCAGTGCCATCGCTCATGGTGACGTGCAAATTGCCGCGCGCAATGGCGAGCGTTTGCCGCCGGGCATGGGCGTCGATAGCCTTGGTCAGCCGACGCAAGATCCCAAAGCCATTCTGGAAGGTGGCGCGCTGTTGCCGTTTGGCGGGCACAAGGGCTCGGCGCTGTCGATGATGGTCGAGTTGCTCGCGGCGGCACTCACCGGTGGAAACTTCTCGTTCGAGTTCGACTGGAAGAATCATCCCGGCGCGAAAACGCCATGGACCGGTCAGTTGCTGATCGTGATTGATCCCTCCAAGGCGTCGGGCCAGAGTTTTGCCGAGCGCAGCCATGAACTGGTGCGGCAAATGCACGGCGTCGGGCTCAAGCGTCTGCCGGGTGATCGTCGGCATTTGCAACGTGAGAAGTCGCTCAAGTACGGCATTGCCCTGGAGACACACACTTTGGAACAGCTGCAGCGGCTGGCCGGACACTAGGTTTATCAGTGGACTCCATCGGCTGCCGGAGAGGCTTCGGCAGCCCATCAAAGCTGTGCTTTACAGATTTTGAAATAATTTGCGACTGGGGAAAGGCCCGCTTCTGCCTGTACGCTTCAAGGCCTTTTTTCTTTCAGGATTTGCATGAACACCCTCTCGGAGCCTCCCAGTTATCCGTTTCCCATGCGCCACGGCGCGGTCTTGACGCACTCGCAGCATCCGGTTTTCCGACACCCGACTATCGTAGACAACGCAGCTTCAGAGCTATCGCGTTGCACTTCGTCGTGTCCGGCAGCCTGAATTTACTGAAGAGAGATCGAGATATTTTATGGAATGGTTAGCGGATCCCACGGCCTGGTTAGGCTTGTTGACTTTGATCGTGCTGGAACTGGTGCTCGGCATCGACAACCTGGTGTTCATCGCGATTCTGGCGGACAAACTGCCGCCGCATCAGCGTGACCGCGCGCGAATCATCGGCCTGTCGCTGGCGCTGATCATGCGCCTGGGCCTGTTGGCGAGTATTTCCTGGCTGGTGACCCTGACGCAGCCGCTGTTCGAGGTGTTCGACAAGAGTTTCTCCGGTCGCGACCTGATCATGTTGTTTGGTGGTGTGTTCCTGTTGTTCAAGGCAACCATGGAGTTGCACGAACGGCTGGAAGGTCATGTCGGCGAGCGCACCTCTAACACCGCGTATGCGCTGTTCTGGCCGATCGTCGCGCAGATCGTGGTGCTCGACGCCGTGTTCTCGCTGGACGCGGTGATTACCGCTGTCGGCATGGTGGATGAGCTGGCGGTGATGATGATCGCGGTGATCATCTCCATCGGTCTGATGATTGTTGCGAGCAAGCCGCTGACACGCTTCGTCAATGCGCACCCGACGGTGATCATGTTGTGTCTGGGCTTCTTGATGATGATCGGTTTCGCCCTGACCGCCGAAGGCCTGGGTTTCCACATCCCGAAAGGCTATCTGTACGCAGCCATCGGCTTCTCGATTCTGATTGAAGTGTTCAACCAGATTGCCCGTGCCCGTCGCAAACGCTCGATGCAGGGTTTGCGTCCGATGCGTGAGCGCACGGCCCACGCGGTCATGCGTCTGCTGGGCGGACGCAAACTGGCAGTGGAGGAAGTGGGCGAGGAGATTTCCGACCTGCTCGACAACGGCGAAGCGCCGAGTACGGAACTGTTCGACCGCCGCGAGCGCGTGATGATCAGCGGCGTTCTGCAATTGGCTGAACGTCCGATTCGTGCCCTGATGACTGTGCGCGCCGATGTCGACTACATCGACCTGGCCGACGACGCCGAAGCGATTCGTACACGATTGATGCATTCGTCCTACTCGCGATTGCCGTTGATTCGCGATGGCGCGGTGGATGAACCCCTGGGCTTCGTGCACAAGAAAGAATTGCTCAAAGAGTATCTGGCCGGTGAGGAGCCGAATCTGGAGCACCTGGCGCGCAAGTCGATCAATCTGCTCGAGAGCTATTCGATTCTCAACGCATTGGAGCAAATGCGTGCCGCGTCGACCCACATCGCGTTTGTGGTCAATGAATTCGGTGATTTTGTCGGTATCTTGACCATGACCGACATCCTTGAGTCGATTGCCGGTGAATTACCCGACGCCAGTGAAGTTGAAGGCCCTGACGTGGTTGAAGAGCAGGGCGGGTTTATGGTCAGCGGTGCGCTGAACCTGACACGGGTGCGGCAGCGCACAGGGTTTGGTGCTGAGCCGACTGAGGACTATCAGACACTGGCCGGGCTGGTGATGAGTTTGCTGGATCGCTTGCCGATGGTGGGCGATCGTCTGGAATACGAAGGCTGGCAGATGACGGTGGTGGCGGTTGAAGAGCGGCGGGTGACGCGGGTGTTGCTGATAAAAAATGACTGATTGATTTGCTGGTCTTACTGGCCCCTTCGCGAGCAAGCCCGCTCCCACAATTGGAATGCATTTCAGGTGTGGGAGCGGGCTTGCTCGCGAAGCGGTGTTCAAGGCAACGCGTAGGAGTCATAAGCTCTTGCGAGTGCTGTTTTTAGTACCACTCAAAGCACCCCAAGGAACACCCTCATGACACATATCGTTCTTTCTAACGTGGTAGCGAGTATCTCTGAATTGAAAAAAAATCCGATGGGTGTCATGGCTGCTGGAGGAGGGCAGTCCGTAGCAATTCTCAACCGAAACAAGCCGGGGTTTTATTGCGTGCCGGCAAAAGAGTACGAGGCAATGATGACGCGCCTGGAGGATCTGGAACTGATTGCGCTATGCAAAGAAAGGGAAAATGACCCCACCATCAAGGTTTCAACTGATGACCTGTGAGCTTGAGTTTTCTTTAAAGGTGTTGAAGGAATGGAGGGTTATCGATTGGGCTACCGCGTAAGAGACGAAGTGTTAATCGTGATAGTGATAGCGGTCGGTAAAAGAGCACGTGGAGAGGTTTACGATAACGCGGCAAAGCGTTGAATCAACGTTAAAGCGGATTTTTCGCTGCACTGAATCAGCGCATTCTTATCTGAATTGGGAACCTGCTACCCGCGCCTCGTAGCCAACGGTAGCGCCGACAATCAAATCGCTTTGATAACTCCACGCCCCACACTTCACCCATCCCTTTGATTCAAAAAACATTTCAATCCATTGCAGATTCCTCGTGATTCCTGTGGCACACTTTCTGCTGTCTATTCCGTAGTAACAAACCGTGTTCCGGTATAGCGGAATAAACACAAATCTGGAGTGCTTGCCATGCATCGCCGTCCTTCCTTGTTTAAAGCATGTGTTTTTGTTCTTGCAGCTTCATCCACCGTCATGGGTCTGGCCCAAGCGGCCGACAGCAAGCTCGACAGTGTTCTCGCCCGGGGCAAGTTGATCGTGGGCACCGGCAGCACCAATGCGCCGTGGCACTTTCAGGGCGCGGACGGCAAGTTGCAGGGATTTGATATCGACATCGCCAGGATGGTGGCCAAAGGTCTTTTCAACGACCCGAGCAAAGTCGAGTTCGTGGTGCAGTCGTCCGATGCGCGGATTCCCAATCTGCTCACCGACAAGGTCGACATGAGCTGCCAGTTCATCACCGTGACTGCCAACCGCGCGCAGCAAGTGGCGTTTACGCTGCCGTACTACCGCGAAGGCGTCGGCCTGTTGTTGCCGAACAACAGCAAGTACAAGGAAATTGAAGACCTGCAAGGCGCTGGCGACAGCGTGACCGTGGCCGTGCTGCAAAACGTCTACGCCGAAGAATTGGTGCACCAGGCACTGCCCAAAGCCAAGGTCGATCAGTACGACAGCGTCGATCTGATGTATCAGGCGGTGAACTCCGGCCGTGCCGATGCCGCCGCCACCGACCAGTCCTCGGTCAAATACCTGATGGTGCAGAACCCTGGCCGCTACCGCAGCCCGACCTATGCGTGGAGCCCGCAAACCTACGCCTGCGCCGTCAAACGTGGCGATCAGGACTGGCTGAACTTCGTCAACACCACACTGCATGAGGCCATGACCGGCGTTGAATTCCCGACTTACGCCGCGTCGTTCAAGCAGTGGTTCGGTGTAGATCTGCCTTCCCCAGCGATCGGTTTCCCTGTCGAATTCAAATGAAAACTGCTGCGCTCGAAAATACTGCGTTGAAAACAGCCTCAAAATGCTCATTGACTGACGTCAACTCCGCTTTTTCGCCTGTTTTCGCCTTGTCTTTTCTTCGCTCGCGACGTTTCCAAATTGCTGAAGGAAGAGTGGGGCGATGCATGTCGCCCCGCTCAAGGTACTGCTGACCATGAACTATCAGTTGAACTTTGCCGCCGTGTGGCGCGATTTCGACACCTTGCTCGCGGGGCTCGGTCTGGGCCTCGAACTGGCGCTGGTGTCGATCGCCATCGGCTGCGTGATCGGCCTGCTGATGGCGTTCGCGCTGCTGTCAAAGCATCGCGCCTTGCGGGTGCTGGCTTCGGTGTACGTCACGGTGGTGCGTAACACGCCGATTCTGGTGTTGATTCTGTTGATCTACTTTGCCTTGCCGAGCCTCGGGATTCGTCTGGACAAAATCCCGTCGTTCATCATCACGTTGTCGCTGTATGCCGGCGCCTACCTGACCGAAGTGTTCCGTGGTGGCTTGCTGAGCATTCCCAAAGGCCAGCGCGAAGCGGGGTTGGCGATCGGTCTTGGTGAGTGGCAGGTCAAGGCTTACGTCACCGTGCCGGTGATGCTGCGCAATGTATTGCCGGCGCTGTCGAACAACTTTATTTCGCTGTTCAAGGACACTTCGCTGGCCGCTGCGATTGCGGTGCCGGAGCTGACCTATTACGCGCGCAAGATCAACGTCGAAAGCTACCGGGTGATCGAAACCTGGCTGGTGACGACGGCGTTGTATGTCGCGGCCTGTTACTTCATTGCCATGCTGCTGCGTTACCTCGAGCAGCGTCTGGCGATTCGCCGATAGGAGGCTGCGATGTACGAATCTCCCAGTTGGTTACACGAGTTGTGGATTGCCCGCGAGACGTTGCTGCAGGGCTTTCTGACCAGCGTGCAGGTGTCGGCGCTGGCGATTTTGTTCGGCACGATGCTCGGCGTTGTCACCGGTCTGGTGCTGACCTACGGCAAGTTCTGGATGCGCGCACCGTTCCGTTTCTATGTCGATCTGATTCGCGGCACGCCGGTGTTTGTGCTGGTGTTGGCCTGCTTCTATATGGCGCCGGCGCTGGGTTGGCAGATCAGTGCATTTCAGGCTGGTGCGTTGGGCCTGACGCTGTTTTGCGGCTCGCACGTTGCCGAAATCGTTCGCGGTGCGCTGCAAGCGTTGCCCCGTGGGCAGATGGAAGCGAGTCAGGCGATTGGTCTGACGTTTTATCAGTCCCTTGCCTACGTATTGTTGCCTCAGGCATTGCGGCAGATCCTGCCGACCTGGGTCAACTCGTCCACGGAAATCGTCAAGGCCTCGACCTTGCTCTCGGTGATCGGCGTCGCCGAATTGCTGCTCAGCACGCAACAGGTCATCGCCCGGACGTTCATGACCCTGGAGTTTTACCTGTTCGCCGGTTTTCTGTTCTTCGTCATCAACTACGGCATCGAGTTACTCGGCCGGCACATTGAAAAGCGGGTGGCCTTGCCATGATTGAAGCTCCAGTTTCCAACCTTCAAAACGGCCAGCCGCTGCTGGATATTCGTGGCCTGCACAAACAATACGGCGCGGTCGAAGTGCTCAAGGGTGTCGACCTGAGCATGCAGCGCGGCAACGTGGTGACGTTGATCGGCTCCAGCGGCTCGGGCAAAACCACGCTGCTGCGTTGCGTGAACATGCTCGAAGAGTTTCAGGGCGGGCAGATCCTGCTCGACGGCGAATCGATCGGCTACGACGAAAGCAACGGCAAACGCGTGCGTCATGCGGAAAAAGTCATCGCTCGTCATCGTGCGATGACCGGCATGGCGTTCCAGCAATTCAACCTGTTTCCGCATTTGACTGCACTGCAGAACGTCACCCTTGGCCTGCTCAAAGTCAAGAAGATGCATAAGGACGAAGCCGTGGTACTCGCCGAGAAATGGCTTGATCGCGTTGGCTTGCTGGAGCGGCGCAATCACTTTCCCGGCCAGTTGTCCGGCGGTCAGCAACAGCGGGTGGCGATCGCCCGGGCCATTGCGATGAACCCGAGTCTGATGCTGTTTGACGAAGTCACCTCAGCCCTCGACCCGGAACTGGTCGGCGAAGTGCTCAACGTGATCAAGGGGCTCGCTGAGGACGGCATGACCATGTTGCTGGTGACCCACGAAATGCGTTTCGCTTTCGAGGTCTCGGACAAAATTGTATTCATGAATCAGGGGCGAATCGAAGAGCAGGGGCCTCCCAAGGAGCTGTTCGAACGCCCGCAATCGCCGCGTCTGGCTGAGTTTTTGAAAAGCACGCGGTTTTAAATATTCACTTTTGTAACCAGGAGAAACACCCATGAGCATTACTCGATACGGCACCGGCAGCACCGCCGCTGGTGGCCAGCCACGCCCATTCGCCCGCGCCGTTGAAGCCGATGGCTGGCTGCACGTGTCCGGTCAGGTGCCGGCGGTGGATGGCGAGATTATTGTTGGCGGCATCGTCGAGCAGACTCACCAGACCATGAAGAACCTGATCGCGATTCTCGAAGAGGCCGGTTATGGCCTGGAAGATGTCGTGCGCGCCGGCGTGTGGCTGGACGATCCACGGGATTTCAGCAGTTTCAACAAGGTCTTTGGTGAGTACTTCAAGCCTGAGCACGCACCCGCGCGGGCCTGTGTGCAGGCGAGCATGATGGTTGATTGCAAGGTCGAGATCGACTGCATCGCGTACAAGAAAAAGGCCTGATCAACGCCATGATCGTTCCCACGCTCTGCGTGGGAATGCCTCACGGAACGCTCCGCGTTCCAAGGGACGCAGAGCGTCCGGGGCTTCATTCCCACGCGGAGCATGGGAACGATCATTAGCGGTAAACTCCCGGCGACTTTGAATGGGAACCCACTGAAATGACCGAAGACACCATCAAGCGCCGGGCCCGCGGTCTGGATCGGGCGTTCGATATCCTCGATTTCCTCAAGGAAATCGGCCAGCCGCTGCGCCCGAACGACATCGCCAACGGCATCGGCAGTCCGAAATCCACGGTCTACGAACTGGTTGCCTCGTTACTCGAGCGGCGGATTCTGGAACCGGTGGGCAAGGACGGTCACGTCTATCTCGGCCGGCAGCTGTACTTCCTCGGCCAGGCGCATTTACGTCATTTCGACCTCAGTCGCGAGGCCGATCACGCCTTGCAGGAGATCGTCAGCCAGACCCATGAAACCGCGCAGATGTGCTTGCTCAACGGGCGCAAATACACCGTGGCATTGATGAAGGAGGGCGAGCGACATTTTCGCATTTCTTCTGACATCGGCGAAAACGCACCCATCCCATGGACGGCTTCCGGCCGTCTGCTGCTCGCGCATTTAAGCGATCAGCAAATCCGCGACCTGATCGACGAAGACGATTACATCCTGCCCGACGGCGAGCGTTTGCCGATCGAGCTGTTTCTGGCGCAAATCCGTCAGGCCGGCATCGACGGATTCTTCTCGTTCGACAGCGTTGCCGACACCTTCACCCATTGCTTCGCCGCGCCCGTCAAAGACCCGCAAGGCGTGGCGATTTGTACGCTGTGCATCGTCGCCCCTCGGGCCGATGCGAAAAACAATTACAACGACTATCGCCGGGTGCTGATCGAGAGTGCTAACAGCCTCGCCCGACGAATCAACGAATAAACGCGGCTGCCTGCAGCCGCGAATGTGAGGAGTTCGACCATGACGACTGTCATCAATTCTGCTGTAGATAAAGGTGATGCGGCCATCGGTGCCCATCTGGCCCGTGACGTCAGCCTGCCCGCGCTGGTGCTGCACCGCGAAGCGCTGGAACACAACATTCGCTGGATGCAGAAATTCGTTAGCGACAGCGGCGCCGAACTCGCGCCCCACGGCAAAACCAGCATGACCCCGGCGCTGTTCAAGCGTCAGCTCGACGCCGGCGCATGGGGCATTACCCTCGCCAGCGCGACCCAGACCCGTGCCGCTTACACCCACGGCGTGCGCCGGGTGCTGATGGCCAACCAGTTGGTCGGCACGCCAAACATGGCGTTGATTGCCGATCTGCTGGCCGATCCGTCGTTCGATTTCTACTGCATGGTCGATCACCCGGACAACGTCGCCGATCTCGGCGCTTACTTCGCCTCGCGCGGCGTGAAGCTGAACGTGATGATTGAGTACGGCGTGGTCGGTGGCCGTTGCGGCTGCCGCAGCGAGCAGGAAGTGATCGAGCTGGCCAAGGCGATCAATGCACAACCGGCACTGGCCCTGACCGGCATTGAAGGTTACGAAGGGGTGATTCACGGCGATCACGCGGTCAGCGGCATTCGTGAATTCGCCGCGTCGCTGGTGCGTTTGGCGGTGCAGTTACAGGACAGCGGCGCGTTCGCGATTCCGCAGCCGATCATCACTGCCTCGGGTTCGGCGTGGTACGACTTGATCGCTGAGTCGTTCGAAGCGCAGAACGCTGCCGGACGTTTCCTCAGCGTGTTGCGCCCGGGCAGTTACGTCGCGCATGACCACGGCATCTATAAAGAAGCGCAGTGCTGCGTGCTGGATCGTCGCAGTGATCTGCACGAAGGTTTGCGTCCGGCGCTGGAAGTCTGGGCGCATGTGCAATCGCTGCCAGAACCGGGTTTTGCGGTGATCGCGCTGGGCAAGCGTGATGTGGCTTATGACGCCGGTTTGCCGGTGCCGTTGCTGCGTTACAAGGCTGGAGTTGTACCAGCGGTGGGCGACGATGTCGGCGCGTGCAAGGTGACGGCGGTGATGGATCAGCACGCCTTCATGACCCTAGCGCCGGGTGTTGAATTGCGCGTCGGCGACATCATTTCTTTCGGCACCTCGCACCCGTGCCTGACGTTCGACAAATGGCGCACCGGTTTGCTGGTGGATGAGCAGTTGACGGTGATCGAGAGCATGGAGACTTGTTTCTAAGGTTCCAGACCGCATCGCGGCCATTCGCGAGCAGGCTCGCTCCCACTTTTTGGAATGCATTCAAACCGTGGGAGCGGGCTTGCTCGCGAAGAGGCCCGCCAAAACACCATCGAACGACCAGAGACACCGCCAACATGAACACCCTAAGTCCCCTGGGCCCCAACACCCCACGCATCGCCCTGATCGGCGAATGCATGATCGAGCTCCAGCAACGCGCCGACGGCAGCCTCCAGCAAAGCTTCGGCGGCGACACCTTGAACACCGCTGTCTACCTGTCCCGAGCCCTGGGCGACAAGGCGCAAGTCGACTACGTCACCGCGCTCGGCGATGACAGCTTCAGCGATGCCATGTGCCAGATCTGGACAGACGAAGGCATCGGTCTGGGCATGGTGCAACGCCTGCCCGGTCGTTTGCCGGGCCTGTATTGCATCCAGACCGACGCCAATGGCGAACGTCGTTTCCTCTACTGGCGCAACGAAGCGGCCGTCCGCGATTGCTTCACCACGCCGGCCGCCGAGCCGATTCTGGCCGCGCTGCCGGATTACGACGTGCTGTATTTCAGCGGCATCACCCTGGCCGTGCTCGGTGCGCAAGGGCGCGAGAAACTCATTCATACCCTGATCGAAGCCCGCCAGCGCGATGCGCGGATCGTTTTTGACAACAACTACCGTCCACGCTTGTGGGCCTCAGTGGAAGATGCGCGGGCGGCGTATCGCAGCGTCCTGCCGTATGTTGACCTTGCCTTGCTGACGGTGGATGACGAACAGGCGCTGTTTGGTTTTGCTGATTGCGATGAGGTGTTCGCCACGTACGCGCAAATCGGTACGCCGGAAGTGGTGCTCAAACGGGGCGCTGAGGCGTGTCTGATTCGCTGCGAGGGCGAGGTGTTTGAAGTGCCGGCGCAGAAAGTTGAGAAAGTCGTGGATACGACGGCGGCGGGGGATTCGTTCAGTGCGGCGTATCTCGCGGCGCGGTTGATGGGCGACAGTCCTGAAGAGGCCGCGCGGGCCGGGCATCAATTAGCAAGCCGAGTCATTCAAATTCCTGGTGCACTGATCCCCAGATAGATTCTGAATGGCCGCTTGCTGCGCAATCGGTTCGCGAGCAAGCCCGCTCCCACAGGAGAATGCGTTCCAAATGTGGGAGCGGGCTTGCTCGCGAATAGGCCCTTAAGCCAACACGTCAATCGCGGTAAAAAACCTGCACCAAGTGATACCCGAACTTGCTCTTGATCGGCCCATGCACCGTGCGCAGCGGCTTCTTGAAGATCACTGCATCAATCGCGCCGACCATCTGCCCCGGCCGCACTTCCCCCAGATCCCCGCCGCGCTTGCCGGACGGGCAGGTCGAGAATTTTTTCGCCAGCACATCAAACGCTTCACCCTTGGCGATGCGTTGTTTGAGCTGTTCGGCCTCTTCGGCGGTTTTCACCAGAATGTGGCGGGCTTGGGCTTTCATCGTGCGGTACCTGATAACGGGGTGACGGCGGGGCGCGGATTATGCCTCAAGTCACGGAGTTTGGCTGAGCATCGTGCGGATCTTGCTGGCCAGCAGTTCCAACGCAAACGGTTTGGCGACCATGTCCATACCGTCCTCAAGAAAGCCCTGACGTTCAGCGGCTTTTTGCGCGTAGCCGGTCATGAACAACACCTTTAGCCCGGGGCGATGCTGACGAGCAATCTCCGCCAGTTGTCGACCGTTCATGCCCGGCAGGCCAACATCGGTCACCAGCAGGTCAATGCGCGAGTCGGATTCCAGCAAGGGCAGGGCGGACGTCGCGTCTTGCGCTTCATACCCGCGATAACCCAACTCTTTCAACAGATCGAGCACCAGCATGCGCACCGCCGGGTCATCCTCGACCACCATCACGGTCTCGCCGCTGGCCGTGGGGGGCGTAACGCTCACCGGTTCAACCTCGGCGGCTTGCAGTTCAGGCGTTTTCAGTCGAGGCAGATACAATCGCACGCACGTGCCTTGACCCGGCACGCTGTCGAGGCTGACATGGCCGCCCGATTGCTGGGCAAACCCGTAAATCATCGACAGCCCCAACCCCGTGCCTTGACCAATCGGTTTGGTGGTGAAGAACGGATCGAACGCTTTCGAGCGCACAGATGGCGTCATGCCGGTGCCGTTGTCGCTGACCGCGAGCATCAAATAATCGCCGGCCTTGACCGGTTCCAGCGTGGTGATGTCGCTGCCATCAAGGTAAACGTTGGCCGTCTCGATCAGCAGTTTGCCGCCCTCGGGCATGGCATCGCGAGCGTTGATCACCAGATTGAGCAGGGCGTTTTCCAATTGGCTGACATCGGTGCTGACCGGCCAGGCATTGTCGGTCAGACGCAATTCGAGCTCGATCGGATCGCCTTTGGTTCGACGAATCAAGTCTTCAAGCGAATGCACCAGTTCGTTGACATCCAGTTTCTTGCGATCCAGCGACTGACGCCGGGAGAACGCCAACAACCGATGGGTCAGCGCTGCCGCCCGATTCGCCGAGGACACGGCCGCTTCGGTAAAACGACCAATCTCGTCGGCACGACCGTTGGCGATGTAGCGCTGCATCAGGTCGAGACTGCCGATGATCCCGGTCAACATGTTGTTGAAGTCGTGGGCGATACCGCCGGTGAGCTGGCCGACCGCTTCCATTTTCTGCGCGTGACGCAATGCATCTTCGGCACGCTCACGCTCGAACATCTCGTTTTGCAAACGCTGGTTGGCCTGCGCCAATTGCTCGGTGCGGGCGCTGACCCGTTCCTCGAGTGTCTCGTTGAGATTGCGCAGCGCTTCTTCGGTCTTTTTCCGCTCGGTTTCATCAATCACAAAAATATAGAAACCGTTGACCGCGCCATCCGGCCCGTGGCGCGGCACGTAATTCATCAGCGCGTGGCGCGTGCTGCCGTCGCGATGGGAGGTGTACAGGCTGAACGAGCACGACCGGCCGGCCAGTGCTTCAGCAATGTACGGCGCCCGCAGGAAATACGCTTCTTCGCCGATGACATCACGAATGGTGCGTCCGAACAGCTCCTGCGGGGTTAAGCCGTACCAGTCCAGATAAGCGGCGTTGTTCAGGCGAAAACGTTCTTCCTGATCGACATAGCTGATCAGGATCGGCATCGCGTTCATGATCAGTTGCAGTTCGGTCTGGCTCTGACGCAGCGCCTGTTCGGTGTGTTTGCGTTCGGTCAGATCCAGCGCAGCGCCAAGAAAACGCATGGGCCGGCCGTGGTGATCCTTGTAGCAACGGCCTCGGGCAAACACCCAGCGCAACTCACCGTTGGGTTGCAACAGGCGGTATTCCTCGGCGTATTCGGTGCCGTGGGTGATGCAATGTTTGATGCTGCGGGCAACCATCGCGCGGTCTTCGGGGTGCACGCCTTGCAGGTATTCGCTGATCGGCAACTGACTGGCACGTACCGGGTCGACGCCATGCAACTGCGCGAAATGCGCGTCGGCAATAAAGCGGTCCTCGCCAATGTCCCAATCCCAAGTGCCAACCGCATCGGTGGCAGCGAGGGCCAATTGCAGACGTTCTTCGCTTTCCTGCTGGGCCTTCAAACTTTGTTCGGAGCGTTGCTGCAGTTCCAGGGCAATGCGTCGACGTTCATTGGTTTCGATGGCCGTGACCAGAATCCCGGCGACCTGCGCATTTTCGTCGCGGATAGGGCTGTACGTCAGATCGAGCCAGAAGTCGGATTCCTGACCGTCGCGTTGCAAGGTGAAACGCCTTTCACTGTAGGTGCGCACCTGGCCTTGTAGGACGGCGCTGTAAATCGGGTCAGTGAATTCTCTAAGTTCCGGCCATATCTGGTGTGCAGGCTGTCCGAAAGCGTGCGGATGCTTGTGGCCGGCGAGCAACGCGAAGCCGTTGTTGTAGATCTGCGTCAGTTGCGAGCCCCACAGCAGCAACATCGGCATGGGCGAGTGAATCACGATGTCCACCGCAGTACGCAGGCTCTGCGGCCAAGTGCCAGCGGCGCCCAACGGGCTGCGACTCCAGTCGGTGCGGGCGATCAGAGCCTGGGCGTCATCAGTGTTCGGTACAGCGTTCATCGTTGGATCCTGAGGTTCGGTCGGTGAGGCGGCGTCTACTATGCTTGCAGAACGGTAGACGCTATGGGGCCGGGCGCGTCACGCGGCGGCTCATTTCGATCATTCAATGCTTCGCGGGTGTTTTTTGCCATGGAAATCGATGCACTGTTAACTCAACTGGCCAGCAAACACGGCTCGGATCTGTTTCTGTCGACGGGCGCGCCACCCAGCGCACGTTTCGACGGCGTACTGACCGCGTTGAGCGATCAGCCGTTCAAACCCGGTGAAGTGGCTGCCATCGCCACCTCTTTGATGGACGCCGAGCAGCGCCGCGAGTTCGAACGGGATCTGGAAATGAACCTGGCGATCTCGCGTACCGGCGTCGGACGTTTCCGGGTGAACATCTTTAAACAGCGTAACGACGTCTCGCTGGTAATCCGAAACGTGAAGCTGGACATTCCACGCTTTGAAGATCTGAAGTTACCGGCGGTGTTACTCGAGACGGTGATGCTCAAGCAAGGCCTGATATTGATTGTCGGGGCGACCGACTCTGGAAAGTCCACCACGCTTGCGGCGCTGATCGATCACCGAAACCGTCACAGCACCGGGCATATCGTCACCATTGAGGATCCAATCGAGTACATCCACCGCCACCAGCGCTCGATCATCAACCAGCGGGAAGTCGGGGTCGATACTCGCAGTTTCCATGCAGCACTGAAAAACACCCTGCGCCAAGCGCCGGACGTGGTCATGATCGGCGAAATCCGCGACCGGGAAACCATGGAACATGCGCTGGCATTTGCTGAAACCGGGCATCTGGTGTTGTCGACTTTACATGCGCACAACGCCAATCAGGCATTGGAGCGCATCGTGAATATGTTTCCGGAAGAGCGTCGTCCGCAGCTCACACAGGCATTGGCAAACAACCTCAGGGCCTCAGTTTCGCAGCGCTTGGTGCGCACGCTCGATGGGCAACGACGTGCGGCCATTGAAGTCATGTTGGGGACACCGACCATTGCAGATTTGATTCGCCGTCATGATTTGAATGAACTTAAAAATATAATAGAGAAGTCAGCAGATGCGCAGATGCAAACATTTGATCAGGCGCTTTATCAATTGTTTGTAGAGGGGGCGGTCGATGAGGCTGAGGCAGTAAGGCATGCTGATTCGGCCAATAATTTAAGGCTGCGACTGAAGTTGTATTCAGAGTTGTCCACCGATGAGAACAACCCTTCTGCAGATTGGGGATTGGTTTGAATTCGTAATGACTGTTGGTTATCAACAGAAGTGAACTAAGATTTTATGGTTCTCCGGTTTCTGTGTTTTCGTTTCTGGATAGTATCCATCTCGGCTTAATTAATGATCGAGTGGAGTGTTCTGGATATGAAAGCAAGAATCGACTTTGCTGATCGCGTGGGTGGTTATGTTTCATGCGTCTACGCGGATGAAGCAGAGCGTAAAAGCGTTATAGCTGGTTTGAAGTGTGCAGTAATTTGCCAACCATCAGCAAAGGCAAGTGGCGCCCTCGTGGCAGCATCGCTGAATATGTTGAGGTGTGCAGCGTCAACAGGAATAACAGTTGGTATGCGGTCAGTCGAAGCGGTAGGCCATGGGGCAGAAAAATGCTCGACTTCACGGGAACGCCACAGACGGCCCTGCCACTCGCGAATAAAAGTCTGCCGGACAGTTACACCCGTGACGTAGTCAGACAGGCTATGCCAATGGTCGACAGGAAATTTCTTCAGCGATCGAGATATTGTCCAAACCGGAGTCGATTATAAAAACCGATGTCGTAATGGGCTTGTTTTTTGGATCGACGCCAGAAATGCGAGACAAGCTCATGGCCTTCCTGAGAACCATCAGGATTGTCATTGCTGGCTGGTCGATCAGTAACTTCTTCCTCGACCCGTTAAAAGACAAAGTCCAGGTTGTTCAAGTCGACACCTCGGTCTACGCAGATTGGAGGAGGGCAGCCGTAGGGCAAAAGGCACACCATCAGTTTCTGAGCATTAATTGCGCCGAACTCAACAGCCGTTTCAGTTCTGCAGGTTTCAAAGTTGGAGAAGTCGCAGACGACCTTGTTCATGAGATGTTCCGTGCCAGTACCGGCAGATCCGAGGTGGCGCCTGCCACTGTTTCATTACAAGGGCGCAAAGGTCTGAACGTTGCGCCACTGCTGAACCTCGCCGCAGGTTATCTGGCGGAGTCGTCCGCGGACTCGACTGTTCGCTATCACAGCGCTTCGCGCGCGCTGGAAAATGCTGACACCTTTGCCGTGACAACGGCATTACTGCACCAGCTCACGGTTAATGAGCCAATGTTTGCGCGAAATCTTGAGACAATTGTTAATGCCGTTGCCGCCAGTGCGAATAAGCCCATCGTGGGCGAGGTCTGGATAGAGCTGAACACTCGATAAGCGCTGCGATAAAAGCTGCGACAAGAATGCCTGCACCGATACCGCGAAGTGATCCGCGCTATCGGTGCCTGCTGGCTTAGTCTTTGAGCTCCGGGCGATCGCGATATTGCTCAAGTGCCTGCGGATTAGCCAGAGCATCAGTGTTTTTGACGGTATCGCCGTGAACGACGTTTCTAACGGCCAGTTCCACGACTTTGCCGCTGATGGTGCGAGGAATATCGCTGACCTCGACGATTTTCGCCGGCACATGCCGTGGCGTGGTGTTGGCACGAATGACCTGGCGAATCTGCTGTTGCAGGGTTTCATCCAGTTCAATGCCGTCCTTCAGGTGCACGAACAGCACGACGCGCACGTCGTCCTGCCATTGCTGACCGATGGCCACACTGTCGAGTACTTGCGGGATTTTCTCAACCTGACGGTAAATTTCGGCGGTGCCGATGCGCACGCCACCCGGATTGAGCACGGCGTCCGAGCGGCCGTGGATCAACATCGCCCCGTGGGGCAATTCTTCAGCGTAATCTCCCTGCGCCCACGTCCCGGGAAACAGATTGAAATAGGATTGCCGCAGTTTCTCGTCATCCGGATCATTCCAAAGGCCAATGGGCATCGCCGGGAAATGGCGGGCACACACCAGCTCACCTTTCTCACCGATGACCGCTTGGCCCGCGTCGTTCCAGACCTCGACCGCCATACCGAGGCTCTTGCCCATCATTTCGCCACGGCGTACGGGCGACATTGGATTGCCGTTGACGAAGCACGAAACAATGTCGGTACCCCCGGACATGGAACTCAGGCACACGTCGGGTTTGACGTCGCGGTAGACGAAGTCGTAACTGCGTGGCGCCAGTGCCGAGCCAGTGCAGAGCAACGTTTTCAGGCTGCTCAAATCGTGGCTTTCGCGGGGTTTTACACCGTTGCTTTCGAGCGCGGCGAGGAATTTCGGACTGGTGCCGAAAACGCTGATGCGTTCATCGTCGATCAGATCCAGCAAGCGTTCGTTGTCGGGCTGAAACGGTGAACCGTCGTACAACACCACTGCGCTGCCGACGGCCAGCGCGGACACCAGCCAGTTCCACATCATCCAGCCGCACGTCGTGTAATAGAACAATCGGTCGCCGGAACCTAGATCGACGTGCAGGCCATGTTCTTTAACGTGTTGCAGCAAAACTCCGCCGGTACCGTGGATGATGCATTTCGGCACACCGGTGGTGCCGCTGGAATACAACACGTAGAGCGGATGGGCGAAAGGCACCGATATAAAAAACGGCTCGCCGCCAGTCACGTAAAACTCATCCCATAGCGTGATGTTTGCCAGCGTGTGGTAATCCTCGGCGCGGGCATGGGGCCGCGCGTACGGTACGACAATCAACTGTTGCAACGTCGGCAACTGTTCGAGGATTTCATTGAGTTTGGAGGTCTGGTCGATGTCGTTACCGGCATATCGGTAGCCCGCGCAGGTGATCAACACTTTCGGTTCAATCTGCCCAAAACGATCAATCACTCCATGGGTACCGAAATCGGGCGACGAGCACGACCAGATGGCACCGAGACTGGTGGTGGCCAGCATCGCCACCAGCGTCTGCCAGGTGTTGGGCATACATGCGGCAACACGATCGCCGCTGACGACCCCGGCGGCTTGCAGGCTGGCTTGAAATCCGGCGACCTGTTGCGCGAGTTCGGCCCAGGTCAGTTGTTCACGCTGGCCATTTTCAGCCACCGCAACAACAGCGACGGCATCGTCGCGACGGCGCAGCAGGTGTTCGGCGAAATTCAATGTAGCGCCCGGAAACCATTCAGCGTCGGGCATTTTTAAGCCTTCACGCAGCACCGCATCAGGTTGCGTATGGAAGCGAATATCGAAGAAATCAACGATGGCTTGCCAGAATTCAGGGCGCTGCTCGACGCTCCATTGGTGCAGGTCGGCGTAGCTGTCAAGGTTCAAGCCATGACGCTGATTGATCGAGCGGCGGAAGGTGTCCATCCGCGATTGGGCGATACGGGTAGCGTCGGGTTGCCAGAGGATGTCGGACATGGATTGCCTCTTGTTGTATTCATCTACAAATTCACACACATCCCTTGTGGGAGCGGGCTTGCTCGCGAATGCGTCGTGTCAGTCACCATCATCGCTGGCTGACACACCGCATTCGCGAGCAAGCCCGCTCCCACAAGAGCAGGTCACTGCGCTAGCCAACCACCATCAATATTCCATGCCGCCCCACGCACCTGGCTGCCTGCCTCACTGCACAAAAAAAGCACCAACTCACCCAGATGCTGCGGCGTCACAAACTCCAGTGACGGCTGTTTCTCAGCCAGCAAATCGTGCTGTGCTTGCTGCGGTTCAACACCCTTGGCCGCTCGATCATCAATCTGCTTCTGCACCAGCGGCGTCAACACCCAGCCGGGGCAAATCGCATTGCAGGTTACATTGCTGGTCGCGGTTTCCAGGCCGACCACTTTAGTCAAACCAATCACGCCATGCTTGGCCGCAACATACGCCGCTTTGCCGGTCGAGCCGACCTGGCCGTGCACGGACGCAATGTTGATGATCCGTCCCCAACCTTTGGCGCGCATACCCGGCAAACTCAGGCGAGTGCTGTGAAATACCGACGACAGATTGATCGCAATGATTGAATCCCAGCGCTCCACCGGAAACTCTTCTACCGCCGCGACATGCTGGATGCCGGCATTGTTGACCAGAATGTCCACGCCACCGAACTCGCGCTCGGCGTAGGCGATCATGTCGGCGATCTGCGCCGGGTCGCTGACATCGGCGGGGTGATGGCCGACCTTGCCGCCGAACTGGCCGACTTCGGCAATCACGGCGGAGGCATCACCGAAACCGTTGAGAATCAGATTGGCGCCGGCCTTGGCCAGGCTCAGCGCGATGCCCAGACCGATGCCGCTGGTGGAACCTGTAACCAGTGCGGTCTTGCCCGTAAGAGTGGCCATGAATACCTCACACAATGCCAGTGGCGTAGAAAGTGCCGATCACTACGAAAACCGCTAGGGTCTTGATCAGCGTAATACAGAAAATGTCTTTATAGGCTTCACGGTGGGTCAGGCCGGTGACCGCAAGCAGCGTGATTACCGCGCCGTTGTGCGGCAGGGTGTCCATGCCACCACTGGCCATCGCGGCCACCCGGTGCAGCACTTCCAGCGGGATATTCGCCGCATGCGCCGCTGCGATAAATTGCTCGGACATGGCCGCCAGCGCAATGCTCATGCCGCCCGAGGCGGAGCCGGTGATGCCGGCCAGCAGGGTCACGGTAATCGCTTCATTGACCAGCGGATTGGGAATGCCTTTGAGCCAGTCCGCCAGCACCAGAAAACCAGGCAAGGACGCGATCACCGCACCAAAGCCGTATTCCGAAGCAGTGTTCATCGCCGCCAGTAACGCACCGCTGACCGCACTTTTGCTGCCTTCGGCAAGTTTGCTGCGAATCGCTTTAAAGCCGAAGGCGAGCACCATCAGAATGCCCACCAACAATGCCGCCTGAACCGCCCAGATCGCCGTCAATTTGGCGATTTCGGTGGTGACCGGCGTGGCCATCCCCGGCAACGCGAGGCTGTGAGTCTTGCCGTACCACTGCGGAATCCATTGGGTGAACAGCAGGTTCATGATGCCCACCGCGAGCAGCGGCGACAGCGCGATCCACGGATTAGGCAGCTTCAGATCCTCAGCAGTCTCCGGTTCGTTACGCAGTTCGGTGCCGTAACCTTCGCCGGCCCGTTGCGCCTTGTTACGCTGACGCTGCAGAAACAGCATGCCGGCGCAAAACACGAAGATTGTGCCGATCAGACCCAGCCAGGGCGCGGCCCACGCGGTGGTGTTGAAGAAGGTGCTGGGGATGATGTTCTGGATTTGCGGGGTGCCGGGCAGGGCGTCCATGGTGAAGGAAAACGCGCCGAGGGCGATGGTCGCCGGAATCAGCCGTTTGGGAATATTGCTCTGGCGGAACATCTCCGCCGCAAACGGGTAAACGGCAAACACCACCACGAACAGCGAAACGCCGCCGTAAGTGAGCAGGGCGCAGACCAGTACGATGACCAGCATCGCCTGTTTGGTGCCGAGGAGTTTGATCGCGGCGGCGACGATCGAACGTGAGAAACCGGACAGTTCGATCAGCTTGCCGAACACGGCGCCGAGCAGAAATACAGGGAAGTAGAGTTTGATGAACCCGACCATTTTCTCCATGAACACCCCGGTGAACGCAGGGGCGACGGCGGAAGGGTCGGTGAGCAGGACGGCGCCGAGCGCGGCGATCGGGGCAAAAAGGATAACGCTGTAGCCACGGTAAGCGGCGAGCATCAGCAGCGCGAGGGCTGCCAAGGCAATGATCACACTCATGGTGTGTCTCTCCGGAGTTGTTATTTTTGTGGGTGGTGCGGTGTGGGAGAGGATATAGCCAGATTTGTGCCAGGTGTTTAAGTTATTGATATATATGGGTTTGTCGTAGTAATTGGCGCGAGATTATGAAGTGTTGTCTCTTTTTTGAGATGGTCGCTGTCTGTGAGGGCCTCTTCGTGAGCAAGCCCACTCCCACCTTTGGAATGCGTTCCCCTGTGGGAGTGGGCTTGCTCACGAAGCTTTTGATCTTTTCTTGTTAGGGAGATAAATATCTCTTAAATGAGACTATGCAATCCCCAGCGCCACCATTTTCTTATACAACGTCGACCGCCCAAGCCCGAGCCGAGCCGCCGCCTCCGGCACTTTCCCCGCACATTGCGTAAGGGCGGCCTCAATCAATTGCCGATCAAACCGCTCCCGCGCTTGAGCGAACGTCTCCTCACTTGGTGTTTCAAGTGTGTGTATCGACACACGCTCAACTGGGCTCAGCGGCCCGATTGCTGCACGAATGTCACTCTCCGTCAGCATCAAGTCATCACTGAGCAACGCCGCGCGCTCAAGCACATTACGCAACTCGCGAATATTCCCCGGCCAGGCATGCTGCCCAAGCAGATCCAGCGCATCGCGGTGCAGCTCATGCTGACTGCGCAGTTCCTCCAGAATCGCCTCACTGAGCGCCGGCAAATCATCAAGACGCTCACGCAACGGCGGCACTTGAATCGGCAGCACATTGAGGCGGTAATACAAATCGGCACGGAACTCGCCGCGTTTGATCGCCGCTTGCAAATCGGTCGAAGTAGCAGCGATCACTCTCACATCGCTTTGAATCACCTCGTTCGAGCCCACCGGCTCAAACTCCTTTTCCTGCAAAACCCGCAGCAGTTTGCTTTGCAGCGGCAGCGGCATGTCGCCGATCTCGTCAAGAAACAACGTGCCGCCCTGGGCGATTTGCAATTTGCCGGTGCGGCCCTTGCGGTCGGCGCCGGTGAACGCGCCCGGCGCTGTGCCGAAGAATTCCGCTTCCAGCAGCGCTTCAGGAATCGCCGCGCTGTTGATGCTGACGAATGCCTTGTGCGCACGCGGCGAAGCACTGTGAATCGCCTGCGCCAACAACTCTTTGCCGGTGCCGGTTTCACCGAGCAGTAACACCGGCGACTCGGCACTGGCGCTGCGACGTGCGCGGCGTTTGACTTCAAGGCTGGCGGCGCTGGTACCGATGAAATGGGCGAAGTTGTATTTGGTCTGCCGTGCGCGCAGCAGTGAACGGGTCGAGGCCAATTCTTCCTGCATGCTCAGGTAGCGCTTGAGCATCGGCGATAGCGTGCGCAACTCGTCGAACAGGGCGAAACCGATGGCGCCAATGACTGTGCCGGCATCGTCATGGATCGGCAGGCGCATAACGACCAGCGGTTCTTTTGGCGTGTCTTGCATATCGAGCAGGATCGGCCGCCCGGTGCGCACCACTTCACGCAGCAGGCTGCCGGGGATCACGCTTTCGCAGGGCTTGCCGATGGCGCCTTCAGCGGAGTCGAGGCCAAATCGGCGCGCGTAACGCTCATTCATCCAGACGATATTGGCATCACGATCAACGATCACCGTGCCTTCGCTGGACTGCTCGATGATCTCGAACAACGAGCGGATCGCCAGCGTGCGCACGCGTTGGTAGTCCTTGAGGCTTTCGGTGGTGTTCATCTGAGAGCTGATCCTGATTGTGTATTGCCAGTGGCGGCCCTTTCGCGAGCAAGCCCGCTCCCACAGGGGGAATGCATTGCGAATGTGGGAGCGGGCTTGCTCGCGAATGCCGCGATGCGGTCTAACAGAGAAATGCCTACCCCGGATGCGCCGCCGCCAACAGCTCTTTGGTATACGGATGCTGCGGCGAATCAAACACATCATGACTGGCGCCGCGCTCGACCACTTTGCCGTCCTTGATCACGATCATGTCGTGCGCCAAGGCGCGCACCACCGCCAGATCATGGCTGATGAACAAATAGGTCAAACCGTGCTTTTCCTGCAAATCGCGGAGGAGGGCGACCACTTGTTTCTGCACGGTTCGATCCAGCGCAGAGGTGGGCTCATCCAGCAAAATCAGCGCCGGTTTCAGCACCAGCGCCCGCGCGATGGCAATACGCTGACGCTGTCCGCCGGAAAACTCATGAGGGTAACGATGGCGACTTTCCGGGTCGAGACCGACTTCCTTGAGCACACGGATCACTTGCGCATCGCATTCATCGGCGGTGGATTCGCAATGCACCTCCAGACCTTCGCTGATGATCTGCGCCACGGACATGCGCGGGCTGAGGCTGCCGAACGGGTCCTGGAACACCACCTGCATCTGCCGACGCCATGGCCGCAGTTGCTTCTGGTTGAGCCCGTCGAGCGCTTCGCCCTGAAAACGGATGCTGCCTTCGGAGTCGAGCAAACGCAGAATCGCCTGACCCAGCGTTGATTTGCCCGAACCGGACTCGCCGACGATTCCCAAGGTTTTGCCACGCTGAATGGTCAGGCTGATACCGTCCACTGCGCGCAAATACTGCTTGCGCTGAAACAGACCGCCGCCCAAGGCAAAATCGACCCGCAGATCCTCGACTTCCAGCACGTTCTCGCGCTCATCGCGGGGCAGCGCTTCGCCCTCGGGCTCGGCGTTGAGCAAGACGCAGCTGTACGGATGCTTCGGTTCGGTAAACAAAATCTCGCACGGCGCCTGCTCGACAATTTCCCCGGCCTTCATCACGCAAACCCGCTGGGCGATGCTGCGCACCAGATTCAGATCGTGGCTGATCAGCAGCAGCGACATGCCGAGGCGTTGTTGCAGGGATTTGAGCAGCAGCAGGATCTTGCGCTGCACCGTCACGTCCAGCGCCGTCGTCGGCTCGTCGGCGATCAGCAATTCTGGTTCGCACGCCAGCGCCATGGCGATCATCACCCGCTGCCGTTGCCCGCCAGACAATTGATGCGGATAAGCCTTGAGGCGTTCTTCAGGCTTTTTGATGCCAACCAGTTGCAGCAATTCCAGAATGCGCGACTGCGCCGCTTTGCCGCCGAGGCCACGGTGCAGCAACAGGGTTTCGCCGATCTGTTTTTCAATGCTGTGCAGTGGATTGAGCGAAGTCATCGGCTCTTGGAAAATCATCGCAATGCGATTGCCGCGCAGTTCACGCATGACCTTGGGGTCAGCGCCGACCAGTTCCTGGTCGCGATAACGAATGCTGCCGGTAGTGCGGGCATCACACTCGGGGAGCAATTGCAGGATCGAATGCGCGGTCACCGATTTGCCCGAACCCGACTCGCCGACCAGCGCCAGGCACTCGCCGGGGCGGATGTCCAGACACAGGTTGCGCACCACGGTCTGGTCATTGAAGGCGACGCTGAGGTCGCGGATTTCGATCAGGTTGTCAGTCATCGTCAATCTCTGCTTCAAGAGCGTGGGTCAAAGGCGTCTCGCAACGCTTCGCCGATAAACACCAGCAACGACAGAATCAGTGCCAAGGTGAAAAACGCCGTCAAACCTAACCATGGCGCCTGCAGATTCTGTTTGCCCTGACCGATCAATTCACCCAGCGAGGCGCTGCCGGCGGGCATGCCAAAACCGAGAAAATCCAGCGCGGTCAGGGTAGAAATTGCACCGGTCAGAATAAACGGCAGATAGCTCAACGTGGCGTTCATCGCGTTGGGCAGGATGTGCCGGACAATCACTTTGCGATCAGTCAGCCCCAAGGCCCGTGCGGCTTTGACGTATTCCAGATTGCGCCCACGCAGGAACTCGGCGCGCACTACATCGACCAGCGCCAACCACGAAAACAGCGCCATGATCCCCAGCAGCCACCAGAAATTCGGCTCAACGAAACCGGAGAGGATGATCAGCAGATACAGCACCGGCAACCCCGACCAGACTTCCAGCAGGCGTTGCCCGATCAAGTCGACCCAGCCGCCGTAATAGCCTTGCAGCGCACCGGCCGCAATGCCGATCAGCGCACTGACAAACGTCAGCATCAACGCAAACAGAATCGACACGCGGGCGCCGAAAATCACTCGGGCCAGTACGTCCCGCGCCTGATCGTCGGTGCCCAGCCAGTTCACCGTTGTTGGTGGGCTCGGCGCCGGTTTGTTGAGGTCGTAATTGGGCGTGTCATCGCTGAACGGAATCGGCGGGAACAGCAGCCAGCCACCGTCCTTGCGGATCAGATTCTGCACATACTCGCTACGATAATCGGCCTGAAACGGTAGTTGCCCGCCGAACTCCTGCTCGGTGTGACGCTTGAATACCGGGAAATACCATTCACCCTGATAGCTGACCATCAGCGGTTTGTCGTTGGCGATCAACTCGCCGCCCAACGTCAACGCAAACAGACAGATAAACAACCACAACGACCACCAGCCCCGACGGTTTCTCTTGAAACGCTCGAAGCGGCGACGGCCCAACGGCGAAAACTTGAGCATCACGCGTTCCTCGCTGCGAAGTCGATGCGCGGATCCACCAGCGTGTAGCAGAGGTCGCCAATCAGTTTAATCAGGAGGCCAAACAGGGTGAAGATGAACAGCGAACCGAATACCACCGGATAGTCACGAGAGACTGCCGCTTCGTAGCTCATGCGCCCCAGCCCGTCGAGGGAGAAGATCACTTCGATCAACAACGAACCGGCAAAGAACACGCTGATGAACGCTTGAGGAATGCCTGACACCACCAGCAGCATCGCGTTACGAAATACATGCCCATAGAGCACGCGTCGCTCGCTCAAGCCTTTGGCCCGGGCAGTCACCACGTACTGGCGAGTAATTTCGTTGAGGAACGAGTTTTTGGTCAGAATCGTCAGCGTGGCGAATCCGCCGATCACCAGCGCCGTCACTGGCAGCACAAGATGCCAGAAGTAGTCAGTGATCTTGCCGAGTGTCGACAGCGATTCGAAGTTGTCCGAGACCAGACCGCGCACCGGGAACCAGTTCAGCGAAGTGCCGCCGGCAAACACCACGATCAGGAACATCGCAAAGAGGAACGCCGGCATCGCGTAACCAATGATGATTGCAGTACTGCTCCAGATATCGAAATGACTGCCGTGGTGCACGGCTTTGCGGATGCCCAGCGGAATCGATACCAGATAGGTGATCAGCGTCGCCCAGAGCCCTAGGGAAATGGTTACCGGCATTTTTTCGAGGATGAGGTCGGTCACCGTGGCGCCGCGAAAGAAGCTCTTGCCGAAGTCCAGTTGCGCGTAATTCTTTAGCATCAGCCACAGCCGTACATGCGCGGGTTTGTCGAAGCCATACTGTTTTTCGATGTCCTTGATCAGTTGCGGGTCGAGGCCGCGACTGGCGCGCGATGTACTGTTAATGGCTTCACTGGCACCACCACCGACATTGCCGCCGCCGATACCTTGCAAGTGAGCGATGGCCTGTTCCACCGGGCCACCGGGCGCGGCCTGAATGATCACGAAATTGACCAGCAGAATGATCACCAGTGTCGGAATGATCAGCAGCAGACGCCGCAGTATGTAACCCCACATCAGTGCGGCCCTCCGGGTTTGCCACGACCGATTTTCTCGGCCGTCATCTGTTGGTTGGTCAGCGGTGTGCTGCTGATTTCCCACCAACTCTCGATCGCTTCGTCATTGCTCGCTTGCACCGCCGGCATGCCGAAGCGGTTCCACCAGACCGTCGAGGTGCCAGGCGGGTAATAGTTGGGAATCCAGTAGTAATTCCATTGCAGCACCCGATCCAGTGCGTGGGCGTAATGCAGCATGTCGGATTGCGTCGAGGCGCGGATCAGGCCGTTGATCAGCGTATCGACGGCCGGATTTTTCAGCACCATGTAATTGTTGGCACCGGGATCGTTGGCCGAGGCCGAGCCGAAATAGTTGAGCAGCTCGCCGCCGGGGGAAGTGCTCACCGGGTAGCCGGTGACGATCATGTCGTAGTCGCGGCTCATCAGGCGATTGACGTATTGCGAGGAATCGATGCGGCGGATATTGAGGTCGATGCCGATTTGTTTCAGCGTGCGTTTATAAGGCAGCAGCAAGCGATCCATGCCGTTCTGGCTGACCAGAAACGTGAAGCTCAGTGGCTCGCCCTCGGCATTGACCAACTGATCGCCATCCGGTTTCCAGCCAGCCTGTTCCAGCAGCTGCAAGGCTTGCAGCTGTTTATCGCGGATCATCCCGCTGCCGTCGGTTTTCGGCGCTTCGAACACTTGGCTGAAGACTTCATCAGGCACCTGGCCACGCAGCGGTTCAAGGATCTGCAGCTCCTGCGCATCGGGCAGTTTTGACGCGGCGAGCTCAGTGTTGGAAAAGTAGCTTTGCTGGCGGATGTACAGGTTGCGCATCATCTGCCGGTTGCTCCACTCGAAATCCCAGAGCATGGCCAATGCCTGACGCACGCGACGATCCTGGAACATCGGCTTTTGCAGGTTGAAGACGAAACCTTGCGCCGATTGTGGCGCCTCAGTGGCCAAATGAGCCTTTTGCAGGCGCCCGTCACTCAATGCCGGGCTGTCGTAACCGATCGAGTAACCGGTGGCCGAGAACTCGCGGTTGTAGTCATACGCGCCACCGCGCAGCACCTGACGGGCGACGTCGGTGTCGCCGAAATACTCGATGCTGAAGTGATCGAAGTTGTACAAGCCGCGGCTGACCGGCAGATCCTTGCCCCACCAGTTGGCATTGCGTTCAAAAGTGATACTGCGTCCGGAGTCGACCTTGCCGACGCGATACGGGCCGCTGCCCAATGGCGCTTCATAGCCGCCACCGCCAGCGAAGTCACGGGTCTTCCACCAATGCTCGGGAAACACCGGCAGGGTGGCGATATCCAGTGGCAGAGTGCGGTTTTCATTGCTCTTGAAATCGAAGCGTACCGTCAGCGGCGCTTCGATTTCGACGCCTTTGACGTCGGCGAACTGTGTGCGATAGCGCAGGCTGCCTTGGGTCATCAACAAATCGTAGGTGTAGCGCACGTCCTCGGCGGTGATCGGCGTACCGTCGGCGAAACGCGCTTTGGGGTTGATGAAAAAGCGCAAGGACAACCCATCGTCAGCGCGCTCGATTTTTTGCGCGACGAGGCCGTAGACGGTGTAAGGCTCATCCATCGAGCGCTGCGCCAGCGGCGAATAGAGCATGCCGTCGATCTGGGTGACGCCGATGCCTTTGTCTATATAAGGAAGGACATGGTCGAAGTGGCCGATTTCAATCGCCGAGCGGCGCATCGTTCCGCCCTTGGGCGCCTGCGGATTGGCGTAGTCGAAGTGGCTGAAACCGGCGGGATACTTCGCCGGCTCGCCATAAACAGTCAATGCATGTTGCGGTGCCGCGCTCACACCTACGGCGCTCAACAGCAGCGTCACGGCAGTGAACATCAATGTGGGGAAAGCCAGTCGCATTGTCAGCCTTAGAGCCGGGTGATCGATAAGCGTAATTTGTACGCGAGCAACGCGCGGCTCGCCAGCCGTATCGTGTAACTGAAACACAACGGCCCACCAAAAGGCGGGCCGTTATGTTTCATTCAATGCGAAGGATCAGTCCTGACGGCTGGTCACTTCCAGCAGGTGATAACCGAACTGGGTTTTCACCGGGCCTTGCACGGTGTTGACCGGTGCGCTGAATACTACGGTGTCGAATTCCTTGACCATCTGGCCAGGACCGAACGAACCGAGGTCGCCGCCCTGACGGCTGGAAGGGCAGGTGGAGTTGGCCTTGGCCACTTCGGCGAAATCAGCACCGGCTTCGATCTGGGCTTTGAGTTCGTTGCACTTGTCTTCACTGGCAACAAGGATGTGACGGGCAGTGGCTTTAGCCATGGGGAAAATCTCCAATCAATATCAGTAAAGTGCGGAGCCTACCGGATTCAGTGGGCGATTTCTCGGCAAAGTTCCGTTTGCGTGACGCGGCAACATCACAGGTTAGCTGCCTGCAGGCGGCGGGCATGCGCCACGTAGAGTTCGATCGGATCCGGTGATACTGCGCGCAAGGCGCTTGCGCTACGCAGAATGGACAGATGGTCAAACGGGTAGTCCGAACGGATCACTTTCCCCAGGTGAGAACTGAAGCGGCCGACAAACCCGTCGTTTTGGCCAGCGTCTTTTTTGAAGTATCTGGCCAGGTTTCGGCAGATGTGCTCCACCGGATCGAGCGTTGGCTGACTGTGATCCGGCAACGTGCCGCTCCAGGAATAGTAATGAACATCATTGACCGACTCTTGCCCTTGGCCGCCCCAACTGTCGGGCAGGCCCTGAGGGTATTTTTCGTTGAAGCGGCCAACGCCTTGCGTCGTCAAGGCGCCAAGCGCAGCGATCGCATTCTGCGGCATGGCTATGCGGCCACTGAGCACCGACAAAAAATCGGCAAATAACGTGACGACGGTCTGCGCGATTTTTTCTGGCAGTTGTCCGGGAATCAGTGCTTCACGCAGCACATCGGCCAATTCCGATCCCTGGTTGGGGCCACTCACCGATGTCACGGAAGCGACGGCGTGTGGGGCAAGCGCCGCAGCGTATCGAGCGGCGAGTGCGCCCTGACTGTGCCCGATCAGATTGACTTTGCTCGAATCGGTACCCCTGAGCACCCGGTCGATTTGCTGCAACAATTGTTCACCGCGCATTTCGTTGTCATGGGTGGCTGAAAGATGCGGCACAAACACTCGGCAGCCGACAGCCTGAAGTGCTTTCTTGACGTCGTGGAAGAGTTCGAAGGAGCCAATACGCTCGAATCCGAACAGGCCATGTACCAGCAGGATCGGGTACTGAGTTGTAGCATTCCGTTGCATGTTGACTACCTTTTCGCAGAGGTTCTGGGTGAAATCTGCGTGCCACTCTAAAACAGTCATTCCGTTAGCGAAGTACGAATAAGCTTCGGTTGTCGTTGGAATCTGGACTAGAAGCTGTACGAAACTTCGGAAAGTGCTGAAATCCAGCTCCTATTCTTTGGACGTCTATCGGACGGCGTGTTGGTATTTTTTGCGGCTTGCCTACTTTGCGTGATGCCTTTGCCTCCGTGCTTAAAGGCATTCGGCTGATATCCATTGAATGATTGAGCGCGTTCAATAGGGGCAGTCAACGCGGTCATTGACGACAGCGTTTAATCCAAGGAATGGAGGCACCCATGACTACGCATGAAGCACATCTGTCAGTCGCGTCAGCGCAGAGCCCCGGCACTTTTCAGCAGCGCTGGGTTGCACTGGATAAACAGGGCGCGCTGAGTTTCAAAGCGGATGAAACGTCGCTGGAGTTCTGCTTTCGAGCGGGCAATACCCTGGATGCCGAGGCAGTGCTTGCATTGCCCGCACCTAATCTTGATTCGATGACACAAGCCGTACTTGACCCGTCCCTGAAGAGGGCCATCGTCCGGATCCCGCCTTACCCGAACATGGCGTGCGGCGATAAAGTGCTGTTGCGCTGGGAAGGGCTCGATATCGATGGGTTCACCTATCAACATGAAAGCGCTCGCTTCGTCAGCGAAGCACAGGTCGGCAAGGAAATCGTATTCGTCATAAAAGGCGTGCATGTCGCGGCGCTGGATGGTGGCTCGCTGGAAATCTACTGGACGCTTTACAGTGCCAAACAAGCGCAACCGGTCACGTCTGCCAGGTTGCAACTGGACGTCGGCGATGTTCGCCCGAGGTTGCTTGCGCCCTATGTCGAAGAAGCGGTTGGCGCAATCCTTGATCCTGAGCGACTCAGCGAAGGTACCTGCATCAGCCTTCGACCGTATTCACGTATGGCCGAAGGCGACAGAGTGTTGTTGACCTGGCAAGGCGCTGTTCTGACGGAGGTGTTTAACGATGCATTGACCCTGCAGTCGTTGGCGGTAGGCAATACGCTGTCTTTCTGGATTGGTGCTGATCTTATTGCGGGACATCTTGGCGGCGAAGTGACAGCGCGTTATCGGGTTGAACCGAAAACTGGCGAGGCGCGAGATTCCGACATCGCAACCTTTGTCATCGCACCTTTGATTCGTGGTTTGCTCGAGGCGCCGGATGTCCTCGAAGCTCAGGACGACGTGCTTGATGTGGTGGACTCAACGGATGGCATCACCGTCGTGATCGGCAATGCCCAAGCTCAGGAGGGAGAGTTGGTCTATCTCAAGTGTGATGGTGATTACTTCAACCATCGCGATGAGCGTGAGATTACCCGCGAGTCAGCGGGGCAGCCGTTGGTGTTTATCGTGCCCCACCGGTTCTGGCGTGAGCATCAGGGCTCGACAGTGCGCATCGCCTATTCAGTGGAGCGTTCGGATGATGACAGTCAAGCTTCCGCGATAACGTTGCTACGGGTTGAGTAACACGATTGCCCTCCGGTGCGAAAAGTCCCGGAGGGCGTTGTCATCAGGTGCGCGGCTGAGCACTCAAACGCTTTGCAGCATCCAGAAGCATGTGCTCCGTCGCGTTGAAACCCAGGCAACCATCGGTGATGGATACGCCGTAGCGCATCGTAGGACTCAGCGGCTGGCAACCTTCGAAAAGATGCGACTCAATCATCATGCCAATCAGTGAACGGTCACCTTGCAGGCGCTGTTCGAGTACGTCATTGAAGACAGCGGGCTGACGCGAAGGATCCTTGCCGCTGTTCGCGTGACTGCAATCGACCATGATTCGGCCGGGGATTTTCAGTCGGGTCAGTTCGGCATTGATGGCGGTTACGCTGTTGCGGTCGTAGTTCGGCCCCTTGTGGCCGCCGCGCAGTACTAAGTGGGTATCTGGATTGCCCGGCGTTTGAATGATTGCCGGATGCCCTTGGCTGTCGACACCGAAATGCCGATGCGGGTGTGCGGCTGAGCGCATGGCGTCAACGGCCACTGCGGCGCCACCGTCGGTGCCGTTTTTGAAGCCGACCGGCATGCCCAGGCCGCTGGCCATTTCGCGATGGATCTGCGATTCGGTGGTGCGCGCGCCAATGGCGACCCAACTCAGCAGGTCATCGAAGTAACCGGCGGCCATGGGTTGCAGCAGTTCGGTAGCGACTGGCAAACCGAGGCGAATCATTTCCAGCATCAGTTCGCGCGACAGGCTCAGGCCTGCCGCCATGTCATCGCTGCCATCGAGGTGCGGATCATAAGCGAGACCTTTCCAGCCCACTGTAGTACGGGGTTTTTCCACGTAAGCGCGCATCACCAGGAGCATTTCGTCGCTGACTTGATCGGCAAGACGGGCGAGTTTGCCGGCGTATTCGAGGGCAGACTGAGGATCATGTATTGAGCAAGGGCCGACGATGACCAGTAAACGTTGGTCTTCACCGTTGAGAATGGCGCTTACCGCCTGGCGGTGTGTGGCGACTTGCTGGCTCAAGGCAGTGCTCAGGGGCAATTGCTGCTTGAGTTGCAACGAGCTGGGCAGACGTAGGGTCAGCGCTTCGTTGGCAGAGTTGAGGCTGGACAGTGGCAGAGCAGAAACGGACGAGTTCATATTCACAATTCCTGGGCTGGCGGCGGGTGCTTCCCGCTCGCTCGGCCCTACTGGGGTGTTCGACAATTGGCCGTATTGGCTACGTGTGTGCGTTTGCCACCGGTGGGTGACCGATCGGAGGCGGCAGGCTGTCCCGAGCGGAGGCTGGTAAATCGCCAGGCGGTAAAAGTGTCGTAACGGTAATAAGTGGCGTAGTTCATGGGTAAATCCTCAAAAGTGTCTGGTGCGTTGCTGAAAAAGCAGGGGCCAGAAAAAACAAAACCCCCGGTCGGGAGGCCGACCGGGGGTTGAGAAATCTCTGGTAGGCGACCCGTTTTACATGGGCGCCGTTTGGGTATCAGGCGCGCTAGTGGCTAAACCAATACCCAAAATAAAAGCTGACCGGAGCGCAAACGTCTTTCGCCCACGCAGCCGCCATCGAGCGCAGGGCGCTGACGACACGAAGCTGTGGAAGGGCGTTGAACATGGTCTGTCTCCAATGAATGCGCCGAGCTTACTAGAGGCCGATGCGCCTCAGCAATCAGAAAATGCTATGGCGTGAAGAACATTTTGCCTATCGCTTGAGCGTAGCAACAGTTGTGACAAACTCAGCGTTTTGCCTGAACCCAAGGATGAACCATGTCGACGCTGACCATTGCTGCTGCCCAATCCATCTCCATTGCGGGGGATCTTGCGGCGAATATCCAACGCCATTTGTGCTTTATCGAAGTGGCGGCGGAGCAGGGCGTCGAGTTGCTGGTCTTTCCGGAGTTGTCGCTGACCGGTTATGAAGGTGAGGCGGCAGCAGCGTTGGCCATTGATCCGCACGATGCGGTCATTCAACCGTTACGCGATCTGGCGCGAACGCTGGGCATCACCGCTGTCGTCGGTATGCCGATCCGGGCGGATAAACCAACTGCGGTATGGATTGGCGCGTTGGTCTTGGGGGCTAATGGTTCGCTCGGTGTTTATAGCAAACAACATTTGCACACGGGCGAGGAGCGTATTTTCGCTCCAGGCATTGGCGGTGCAACACTGCGAATCGGTGACGATAAGGTTGCGCTGGCGGTTTGCGCTGATTTCAATCACGCCAGCCACGCGGCCGCTGCCGCTGACCAGAGTGCCAATCTGTACGCGGCGGGTGTATTGATCAGCGAGAAAGGCTACGAGCCAGACTCTGCTTTGCTGCACGGCTATGCTCGTCACCATTCGATGGCCGTATTGATGGCCAATCACGGAGGTCTCACCGGCGGCTGGCAGTCTGCGGGGCGCAGTGCGATCTGGTCAGAAACTGGCGATCTTGTGGCTTCGGCAGCAGGAGCGGGCGATTGTCTGGTAGTCGCACAGCGTCGTGATGGCGAATGGAGCGGGCGGGTCGTTGCAGTGGATCTGCCACGATGAGATTTCGGTTGCGTCGTGCAACGCCTGAGGACTTGGCGTTCGCCCGCGATCTCACCTGCAGGAACATGTTGCCGTACTACATTCAACATGAGCTGCTGTGGCAGGATGAAGCCTTTGACGTCGCCTGGATGGGCCGGGAAAACTGGCTGGTAACCCGCAATGATATCGCGCTGGGGTTTCTCAGCCTGAGCCGCGATGCGCGGGCACTGTACATACGCGAATTGCAGCTGGCTGAAGCGTTTCAGGGGCAGGGCGCGGGATCCTGGGCAATTGATCAGGTTATCGAGATGGCTCGCCATGAGAAGCGTTCGGCTTTGCGGCTGACGGTATTCGAAAACAATCCGGCAAAAAATTTGTATCAGCGAAAAGGACTACAGCTTCATGGAAAGGACGAGTGTTTCCTGCGCATGCAGCTCGATTTGAGCACGCCTGTGCTCTGAAAGCCACGGCTGGCAAGACCTCAAAGATGAATTGAAACTTTTTAAATGCGGCTTTCCGCTAGGTCTGTCTGGCTCTTTTTGCTAAGGTGTCGGGCATCCCAATAAGACCATATCGCGAGGTGTCTGCTTGATTAGGGTGCTAGTGGTCGATGACCATGATCTCGTTCGTACAGGCATTACACGGATGCTGGCCGATATCGATGGCCTGCAAGTGGTCGGCCAGGCCGAGTCCGGGGAAGAGTCCCTGATCAAGGCGCGTGAGTTGAAGCCCGACGTGGTGCTGATGGACGTCAAGATGCCCGGCATCGGCGGCCTTGAAGCCACCCGCAAGCTGCTGCGCAGTCATCCGGATATCAAGGTGGTTGCCGTCACTGTGTGCGAAGAAGATCCCTTTCCGACACGGTTGCTGCAAGCAGGTGCCGCCGGTTACCTGACCAAGGGCGCGGGATTGCCGGAGATGGTTCAGGCCATTCGCCTGGTCTTTGCCGGTCAGCGCTACATCAGCCCGCAGATCGCTCAACAGTTGGCGATCAAGTCTTTCCAGCCGACCAACGATTCGCCGTTCGATGCCTTGTCCGAGCGCGAAATCCAGATTGCGTTGATGATTGTTGGTTGTCAGAAAGTGCAGATCATTTCCGACAAGTTGTGCCTGTCGCCAAAAACCGTGAACACCTACCGTTACCGTATTTTCGAGAAGCTCTCGATCAGCAGCGATGTTGAGTTGACCCTTCTGGCAGTCCGACACGGCATGGTCGATGCCAGCGCCTGACCATGACTGAAGTATTCGATTCCGGCGCCTTTCTCTCCACCGTCAGTGGGCGCCCCGGCGTTTATCGCATGTTCGACAGCGATGCGCGCCTGCTCTATGTCGGCAAGGCCAAGAACCTCAAGAAGCGTTTGGCCAGTTATTTCCGCAAGACCGGGCTGGCGCCAAAAACCGCTGCGCTGGTCGGGCGTATCGCTCAGGTCGAAACGACCATCACCGCCAACGAAACCGAGGCGCTGCTACTCGAGCAGACGCTGATCAAGGAATGGCGGCCGCCGTACAACATTCTGTTGCGCGACGATAAATCCTATCCTTACGTATTCCTGTCGGACGGACAGTTTCCGCGTCTGAGCATTCATCGCGGCGCGAAAAAGGCCAAAGGCAAATACTTCGGGCCATACCCGAGCGCCGGGGCGATTCGCGAAAGTCTCAGCCTGTTGCAAAAGACTTTCTTCGTCCGTCAGTGCGAAGACAGCTATTACAAGAACCGCACCCGTCCGTGCCTGCAATATCAGATCAAACGCTGCAAAGCGCCCTGCGTCGGCCTGGTCGAGCCTGAGGTCTACGCCGAAGACGTGCGTCACTCGGTGATGTTCCTTGAAGGGCGTAGCCACGCGCTGACCAATGAACTCTCGACGGCGATGGAGGAGGCAGCGATCAACCTCGAATTCGAGCGCGCCGCCGAATTGCGCGATCAGATCGCCTTGCTGCGCCGGGTTCAGGATCAGCAGAGCATGGAAGGCGGTACGGGCGATATCGACGTCATTGCTGCGTTCGTCAATCCGGGCGGTGCCTGCGTGCATCTGATCAGTGTCCGTGGCGGGCGCGTGCTCGGCAGCAAGAATTTCTTCCCGCAAGTCGGGATTGAAGAAGATGTCTCTGAGGTCATGGCGGCGTTTCTCGGGCAGTATTTCATCAGCAGCCCGGAACGCGATCTGCCTAGCGAGTTGATCGTCAACGTCGTCCACGAAGATTTCCCGACGCTGATCGAAGCCATTCACAAGTTGCGCGGTCGTGAGTTGGCCATTAGCCACCGGGTGCGTGGCACGCGAGCGCGCTGGCAACAGTTGGCGGTCACCAACGCCGAACAGGCACTGAGTGCGCGTCTGGCCAACCGCCAACACACCGCTGCGCGTTTCGAAGCATTGGCCGAAGTGCTGAATCTGGACGAGCCTCCGCAACGTCTGGAGTGCTACGACATCAGTCACTCCAGTGGCGAAGCAACCGTCGCATCATGCGTGGTGTTCGGCCCGGAAGGCGCAATCAAATCCGATTACCGTCGCTACAACATCGAAGGTGTGACAGCGGGCGACGATTACGCCGCCATGCACCAGGCCTTGACCCGACGCTTCAGCAAGCTGAAGGAAGGCGAGGGCAAGCTGCCGGACATTCTACTGGTAGACGGCGGCAAAGGTCAGTTGTCGATGGCGCGTGACGTGCTCAACGAATTGGCGGTGCCGGATCTGATCTTGCTTGGCGTTGCAAAAGGCGCAACGCGCAAGGCTGGTTTCGAAACTCTGTATCTGAATGATGCGGCGCACGAGTTCACGCTGCGCGGCGACTCGCCGGCGCTGCATCTGATCCAGCAGATCCGCGACGAAGCGCACCGTTTTGCAATTACCGGGCACCGCGCACGTCGCGGCAAAACCCGGCGTACCTCAACGCTGGAAGGCGTTGCCGGTGTCGGGCCTACCCGCCGTCGAGATTTGCTCAAACATTTTGGTGGATTGCAGGAGCTGACTCGTGCCAGCATCGAAGAGATCGCCAAAGCCCCGGGGATCAGTAAAAAGCTCGCAGAGTCGATTTATGCGAACCTGCATAGCGAGTAGAATGCCCCCTCACCTCGTAGCCAGTTGTGCCGATGAATATCCCTAATCTGATTACCGTTCTACGCGTCCTGCTTATCCCGATCTTCATTTTGCTGTTCTATTTGCCGTACCAGTGGAGCTACATGGCGTCCGCTTCGGTGTTTGCCTTTGCCGCTGCAACGGACTGGCTGGATGGTTATCTGGCCCGTCGCCTGGAGCAAAGCACGCCATTCGGCGCCTTCCTCGACCCGGTTGCCGACAAGCTGATGGTCGCCGTTGCATTGGTGTTGTTGGTGCAAGAACACGGCAATCTGTGGTTGACTCTGCCAGCCGCCGTTATCATCGGTCGCGAGATTGTCGTGTCGGCACTGCGTGAGTGGATGGCCGAGCTGGGTGCCCGCGCGCATGTCGCCGTGTCCAATCTCGGCAAATGGAAAACCGCCGCACAAATGCTCGCGCTGGTGATCCTGTTGGCCAATCCGAAGGACTTTACCTTTTGGGTCATTCTGGGTTATTCGCTGTTGATGATCTCCGCAGGCCTGACGTTGTGGTCGATGGTTCAATACCTTCGCGCTGCCTGGCCGCATCTGAAGACCGATGTTGAAAAGAAATAAAACTTTTTTGAATCAAGGGGTTGACGGAGCTTCTTAATTCTATAGAATGCGCATCACCAAGCGGGAATAGCTCAGTTGGTAGAGCACGACCTTGCCAAGGTCGGGGTCGCGAGTTCGAGTCTCGTTTCCCGCTCCAAGTTTAAAACGCGTTTGTTGTTGTGCTACTGATAGCAAACGTTTTGAGGCCGAGTAGCAAAATGGTTATGCAGTGGATTGCAAATCCACCTACGCCGGTTCGATTCCGACCTCGGCCTCCACTATAAACAAGCTCCGTAGATCCATGATTTACGGAGCTTTTTTATTTGCACTGCGCTGTAAGATTTAGTCTTTAAAACAGCCAATGCGAACTTGCTTCACCGGGGAGTGATGTATATATTTCCCGCTCGGCTGTTCAAGCCTGCATCCTGTCAGGATCGCGACTGAACAGTCGGAGACAGCAACACCGCGCTACCGCCCGAATGGCGAAACTGGTAGACGCATGGGACTTAAAATCCCCCGCTCGTAAGGGCGTGCCGGTTCGATTCCGGCTTCGGGCACCATGAATATCAAGGGCTTGTATGACATATCTCATGCAAGCCCTTTTTTTTGCCCAGAAAAACCCGCCGAGTATTCAGATCAACAATTCCAGCGTATCGAACAACTGGACATACTCTTTGCGCGCCGAACGCGCGCGACGGCGGATAACCTGCGTCAGGCATTCAACAAAACACTGAGCGGCCACGCCCAACTGCACATTGCGGGTGGTGACGATGCCTATCGTGTCAGTCGCAAACGCTTCCTTCAGCGGCAGTCGCGCCACGCGTTCGCCATACATCGGCACGGTTAACATCGGCTCGGGGAAGTAACTGAGCATGTCAGTTTGCTCAATCATCAATAACGTCAGCTGAGGTGAGTGCGCGCGGTGGATGTGCTGCATATCGATCTGCGCACCGTGTTGCCAGAACAGTTCGGTCATCAGGCCTTCGTGACTGGCATCCGGGTAGTTCACCACCCAATCCAGATCGAGCAATTCATGGATGGATTGGCTGTGCCGCCGTGGATGCTCGCGGCGGGCGACGACTGCCATCTGATAGGCAAACAGGGGGTCGCTGACGAACTCCGGTCGCGGCAGCAGCGATGAGACCAGGCCAACCGCGAATTCCATGGTGCCGTCACGCAATCTTGGCAGCGCCACGGCCATCAACCCCTCGAAAATCTCCAGACGCACTTTCGGCATGCGTTGACGAAACAGCATCACCACTTCCGGCAATAACGTCATGCCCATCCAAGGCGAGATCCCCAACCTTAACTGGCCTTGCGCCTCGTGGCTCAGATGCGCGAGTTCCAGTTGCGCGCGCTCCAGTTGACTGAGCATCTGCCGCGCATGTTGCAGCAGCGACTGTCCGTATTGGGTCAGCACTACGCCGTTGGCATTGCGCACCAGCAGTGGCAAATGCAGGTGTTCTTCAAGCTCACGCAACGCTTTGGCGACTGAGGTCTGCGAGACACCCAGTTGCCGCGCGGCAGCACGAATGCTCCCGCAGTCGGCGGTCATCACCAGCGCGCGCAATTGATGCAGCTTCATCACTTCTCCCAGTCAAAGGTGTAAACCAGCGGGTTTCAGCCCCCGCTTTTTGCGACTGCCACGGCCATCGCCAACTGATTAGCATCGCAGCCTATCAGCGGAACACCCGAAAACAAGACTTTAAAAAATGAGGAGTACGTGATGATCGACCTGCCTGCGCTGCCCGGTATCCGCGCGATCGAGGAAGAAATGATTGCGCTGCGGCAACACATTCATGCCCATCCAGAATTGAGCTTTGAGGAGTTCGCCACTGCCGACCTCGTTGCCGGAAAACTTGAAGAATGGGGCTATGAGGTGCATCGCGGGATGGCGGGCACCGGCGTCGTTGGACTGTTGCGCAACGGCAGCGGTGGCAAAATGATCGGCCTGCGTGCCGACATGGACGCCTTGCCGATTGTTGAGCAAACGGGCCTGGCGTATTCCAGCCGACACGATGGCGTCATGCATGCCTGCGGGCACGACGGTCATACTGCGATGCTGCTCGCGGCTGCCAGACATCTGGCCGACAGTCGTGAATTCGATGGCGCGCTGGTAGTGATTTTCCAGCCCGCAGAAGAAGGCGATGGCGGCGCGCAACGCATGTTGGATGACGGCTTGTTCGAGCTGTTTCCCTGCGATGCAGTGTTTGCGATGCACAACATGCCGGGCCTGCCGGTCGGCAAGCTCGGTTTTTTACCGGGGCCGTTCATGGCCTCCACCGATACCGTGACCATTCGAGTCGACGGTATTGGCGGGCATGGCGCGATGCCGCACAAAGCCATTGATCCGTTGTTTGTCGGCGCTGCGATTGTCATGGCGCTGCAAAGCATCGTCTCGCGCAACGTTAATCCGCTCGACACTGCCGTGGTCACCGTCGGCTCCTTCCACGCCGGCATTGCCCCGAACGTCATTGCCGATCACGCCGAACTGCAACTGAGCGTGCGCGCACTGAAACCTGAAGTCCGCGACGAATTGATCTTACGAATCACCGACCTGGCCGAAGCGCAGGCAACAAGCTTCGGCGCGAGTGCCACAGTCGTCGTCGATCAGGCCCAGCGTTTTCCGCCGTTGATCAACCATGCCGAAAGCACCGAATTTGCCCGACAAATTGCCGTTGACTGGCTGGGTGAGGAGGGGCTGATCCGCGATCTGCAACCGCTGACCGGCAGCGAAGATTTCGCCGTCATGTTGCAGCGCTGCCCCGGCTGCTACCTGCTGATCGGCAACGGGGATGGCGAGGGTGGCTGCATGGTGCACAACCCGGGTTACGACTTCAACGATCAATGCCTCGCGACAGGGGCCAGCTATTGGGTGCGCCTGGTCGAAACCTTTCTGCGCTGATTCGTGATCGATCTTTGAGGAGTTCACCCGATGTCTGCATCTGTTTCCAGCGCAATACCTGCGGCTTCTTCAGTTCGAAAACCGCTTGGCGCGCGTGCCATTGCCGCGATCACCATCGGTTCCGGGCTGGAGTTCTACGATTTTTCTGTTTACAGCTTTTTTGCCACCCTAATTGGTCGGCAGTTTTTCCCGGTCGAAAGCACGTTAGGACAATTGCTGCTGTCACTGGCAACCTTTGGTGTCGGCTTCGGCATGCGCCCGATTGGTGGTCTGGTGCTGGGCGCCTACGCCGACCGCGTTGGGCGTAAACCGGCAATGATGGTGACGTTATGGCTGATGGCGCTGGGTTCGTTGATGTTTGCGATTGCGCCGACGTACGCGCAGATCGGCATCGCGGCGCCGGTGATCATCGTGCTGGCGCGGCTGGTTCAGGGCTTTGCGATCGGTGGCGAAGTGGGCGCCTCCACAGCGATGTTGATGGAATACGCTGACGATCGCAGCCGTGGCTTTTATGGCAGTTGGCAGCTGTTCAGTCAGGGATTGAGCTTCATGCTCGGCGCGCTGGTGGCACTGGCGCTCAGCTCATTCTTGAGCGCTGAGGCACTGGAAAGCTGGGGCTGGCGTCTGCCGTTTGTGTTGGGGATGTTGGTGATCCCGGTCGGCATCTACATCCGCCGTCACTTGAAGGAAACCGCCGCTGAAACACCAGATGGCAGTGAGGCGACGTCCAGTCTGCGAGTCATTTTCCGGGACTATCGGCGGACGGTCGTCAGCGGTGTGTTGTTGGTGATCGGCAGCACGGCATCCAGCTATATCGTGCTCGACTACATGACCAACTACACCGTGACTGTCCTGCATCTGCCGATGACCATGGGCACGACGGCTGCCTGTCTTGGCGCGCTGGTGCAGATCAGCCTGTCGATCTGGGCGGGGCGGTTGAGTGATCGCATCGGTCGGCGGCGCACGATTGCGCTGGGCTGCATTCCGATGCTGCTGCTGATTTATCCGGCCTTTATGTTGATGAATCTGTATCCGACGCTGATAACACTGCTGGCCGTTTCATTGGTCACCACGTTTCTGTTGGTGCTGATTACCGTGCCGACACTGGTGCTGGTGACCGAGCTGTTTCCACGGGCGATTCGTGCGACCGGGCTGTCGATCATTTATTGCCTGGGCGTCTCTGTTTTCGGCGGCTTTGCGCAGTTTTTTGCTACCGGGCTTATCGGGCTGACGGGCAATAACAATGCGCCAGCCCTGTACATGATGTTCTGCGTCGGTCTGACCTTGATCGGTTTGATGAGGGTCAAGGAGACCGCCGGCAAGCCGCTGGATTAGTGTTCGGCTGTTTGTTTCAGCGTTTCATATGCCTTGGCTGTCGCTCTTTCAATTCAGCATCTATAGTCAAATTCCCAAGTCCAAACAGGTGGAATTCGTCATGAAGCGATTAGGTCTGTTCGTTGTGTCCTTGGTTGTTGCGACACCGCTTTTTGCAGCCGGTGACTTGTGTGCCGTCAACTTGCAGAAGTTAAAAGAATTAAGGGAAACGGCGGTAATGGGACAGCCTGCTTTGGGCAATATCCAGCAAGACCGTAAAGATGCCGAGGCCGCGCAAAAGGCAGGCGACAACCAGAAATGTATTGATTTAACGAACCGGGCTTTGAAGACCGTGAAGGATGTTCAGGGCAACAACTAGTAAGCAATGGGCCGGCACTCGCCGGCCCATTTTTTATTTGCGGACTAAACGAAGGCTTGTCCGGCAAAGCCGCGAGGCAGGCGTTGACGCCCCGGCATCGCAGCCAAACGCTCTACCCATGAGGACCGCCAGTTGACGGCGTGGTGTGTGGTTTTGGCCTGGCGTGTTGCGCGTCGAGCCGCGTTACGCTGATCTTTTCTGGCTTGCTTGTACGCATCGGTATTACGGCAGCTGCGGCACTTCACCCGATTGAGTTCGCGGCTGGCAGTGAGATGTTTGCCTTTATGCCCGCAGGCTAAATGACCATCGACGTTGAAATGGATAACCATGAATCGTCTCCTTTGTGACGTGTACTAAATTGTGACCACTGATAGTCGCGGGTGTTCGCCGAGCCAAATTTCAGGCAAAAAAACACCCGCATGCGGGCGGGCGTTAAGTGTGATCTCCAAAGGAGTGATTTCACTGTAGGCGCGCAGATGTGATGATTTTGTGAAAATAAACAAATCAACGAGGAAAATATAAACTCCGGACAGATAATCCCTCGGTAACACAGCCGTCGCCGCTCTAGAGCCCCGATCGAAAGTCGCAGCGGGGCGTTCGTGCTATTCGCGTTTGTTATCTAAACCGTGGCAGAGGCCGGTCAATGGGTCTGAGCGCCGACAGCGTGTTGCGAATCAACGGCGCGTCTTTCTCGATGTCATTCAGACGATCGCGAATACGCAGGGCGGTGGGGTGACCGCCTTGATGATCAACCCAGTCGGCGATCTCTTTGCAAGCGGCCGCGAGGCGCGCCTGCCGGGCGTCGAGCAAGGTGAGGAGGGTGGTGATGGACTCTTTTTCGGACATGGAACACCTCCGTTCGGTGAAACCGCTGAGCGGCAGCAAAAAGCCCGCGAACTGCGAGCTTTATGCCGTTGGGGCGCTGCTCCTTCAGCTGGTTTCAGTATAGACCCGCAAATGGTCAGCATCAGGCTGACGATTCGCGAGCCGGTAATATCGAACTCGCTGCGTTGAGGCGCAGGCATTCGCGCCGTGCGTCTTCCTCCCGGTCGTAGCCATCGCCGATGAAACCGCCTGTGCGTGTATCGCAAATGCGAAACCAGCCGATGGCTTCGGCGGGCTCGTGCTGGCTGTCCTCGGCGCGACGACCATGAATGATGATCTTGTTGCAACGCTTCACAACGAAAATGTCTTCCATGGCGTCACCGCAGCTGATTCGTGTCAGATCAACTATAGAAGCCTGTGGCAATCGTGCAAAAAATAGTCAGCTCAACTCGTCGGTTGCAGCAGCCAACCGCTTGGCTGCCACGTTAGCCGATGGCTTGGATTCAACGCTTGTAGAAACGTCTGGTCGTGGGAAACCGCGACAATGGCGCCGGGAAAATTCTGTAATGACTGTTCGAAAGCTTCCACCGAGGCCAGGTCGAGATGATTGGTCGGTTCATCAAGTAAGAGCAATTGCGCCGGCGTCTGGCGCCACAACGCCAATGCCAGTGCAGCCTTCAGGCGTTCGCCGCCGCTGAGCAAAGCGCAGGGCTGCGTCGCACGCTGGGCATTTAGTTGAAGGTGCGCCAGATAACTGCGCAGGGTACCTTCGCTCAACGGAGTTTGCTGAGCCAGCAACTGGTCAACAATGGATTTTGCGTCATCAAGCAGACGCAGTTGTTGATCGAGAAATGCCATCGGTACGTGAGTCGTGCAGGTACCGCTGGCCGGTTCCAGTTCATCGGCGAGCATGTTCAGAAGGGTCGATTTACCGCAGCCGTTAGGGCCACTGACGGCGATGCGCATCGGCCCCTGGATCGTGAGACTCAGTCGGCTCACCGGCGATAACCACGGCAGGCACGCGTCCACGAGCGTGCAGACTTGGCGGCTGTTCGGCACCACGCTGCCCGGAAGATTGATCAGCACGCTGTCTTCGGGCAACACCTTTGTAAACGCCTCGCGCACGCGGTTATCGAGATCGGATTTACGCGCTTGTTGGCCAACGCGCACATGCCCCATGATGTCCCGCGCCGCGCCTTTCATCCCGGCGCGTTCGATGCTGGAAACGTTCGCGGTTTGCGCATTGCGACGGCTGTTGGCGGCATGGCGCTGGATCGTGTCGTGCTCGCGTTGCAGGCGGGAACGCTCGCGCTGGCGTTCGGTTCTGGCTTGGTCGAGTTGTGCCTGAGCGGCTGCGTGTTGCAGGCTTCGTTGTTCGGTAAAGGCTGAGTAGGAGCCGCTGAAAACATTCACGCCCAACGGCGTGAGTTCGACGATGCGCTGCATCCGCTCCAGCAACTGTCGATCGTGACTGATGACGATCAGACCGCCGCGCCAGTGATTGAGTGTATTGAGCAGCCAGTGGCGACCGGCGCTGTCCAGATGATTGGTCGGCTCATCCAGCACCAGCAATTGCGCCTGGCTCAACAGTGCTTTGATCAGGGCGATTCTGACTTGTTGGCCACCGCTGAGGTTTTCGGTGAGGTCGGTATCAGCGATATCGGTGAGTCCGCACTCATCAAGCATCTGCCGTAAACGTTCCGGCAAATCCCAGCGATCGCCGATGATGTCGAAATCGTCGGTGCTGGCATTGCCCTGGTCGAGGCGCTGCAGTGCTTCAAGTACTTGGGCTGTACCCGTCGCGTCCGCCACCGTTTGGCCAGGTGCACCGACAAATATTTGGGAAACGTACATCACAGGCACTGCGCTTGAAACGCTCCCGGATGTGGGCTGTAGCTGCCCGGCAATCAGCCGCGCGAGCAGGCTTTTACCGACACCGTTGCGACCGACAATCGCGGTCGGGACATGATCGAACTGCAGATTCAGTGCGTTGAAAATCGTCTCGCCATTGGCGAATTGGAAACTCAGCTGATTGAGCGAGACGAAGGCAGGCGTACGCGAGACGTGAGTCATCGGCACCTCCAAAAAATGTCGTGAAGACTGACAAACGCCAAGCGGCGGCTGTCGCGATTACATTTTTAGAAGGCCTGATTGTTCACTTCTGCGGTCATCCTGAAGAGGGGAAAGTGGCTAGCCTAGACGACGATGCGCGGACGATCAAGGTGCGACGGCCATCTCGCTCATCCGTTCGAGAAACATCGCCAGGGCCACTTCTTCGCTGCGCAGACCCTTTCGCACGCGTGGGCGCGGTAGTTCGGCGAGGGCGCCGAGCATGAATTTTTCCACCACGGCGGGATGGATGTAGCACTTGCGGCACACCGCTGGCGTATTGCCCAACTGTTTGGCGACGCCTTTGACCATGTCGACCACATGCCGTTTGGCCTCGGTTTCCGACTCCCATTGCAGTTCACGCAGTACCGATAATGCCAGAGCGCTACCTGCCCAAGTGCGGTAATCCTTGGCGGTGAAGTCGGCGCCGGTCAGGGTTTGCAGGTAACTGTTGACGTCGGAAGAGCTGACGGTGTGGCGCTCGCCGTGTTCGTCCAGGTACTGAAACAGATTCTGGCCGGGGAGCTCCAGGCAGCGTTTGATAATTCGCGCCAAACGGCGATCCTTGACGGTGATCTGGTGTTCGATGCCGCTCTTGCCGCGAAACTGAAACAGGATCGCGCTGCCATTCACTTCGACATGGCGACTGCGCAGAGTGGTCAGCCCGTAAGAGCGATTATCGCGGGCGTATTGCGTGTTGCCGACGCGAATCAACGTGGCGTCGAGCAGAGTGATCACCGTGGCCATAACCTTGTCGCGGCTGAAGCCGGGCGCGGCCAGTAGTGTTTCCAGTTGTTTGCGCAGTTTTGGCAGCGCCAGACCGAACTCGCGTAGCCGCGAATATTTGTCGGCATCGCGCACTTCGCGCCAGCGAGCGTGATAGCGATATTGCTTGCGACCACGGGCGTCGCGGCCAGTAGCTTGCAGATGACCGCGCGGGTCGGCGCAAATCCACACATCGACATAGGCCGGCGGAACCGCGAGGGCGTTGATGCGTTTTATTTCGTCCGGGTCGGTAATGCGCTGACCGGACGGCTCGAAATAGGCGAACTTGCCGCGCAGTTTTTTGCGGGTGATGCCGGGCTGCGTGTCATCGACGTAGTGCAGGTCGGATGGCAGTGCATCGGTCAGCTCGGTTTCGGACATGGCGACTTCCTTAAGTGGCGCGGCGGTCTGTAAAACGATTGACCGCGCGCTCTCGGAGTGGTGCCGAATGATTTATGCGAGCACTGCAACTGCCTTGATTTGCGCCCAGAGTTGCTGGCCCGGATGGATCGCCAAGTGATCGCGCGAGTAGCGGGTGATGCGCGCGAGCAGCGGGGTGCCGCCGGCATCGAGACGAATCAGCACATGGGCGGCATTGTCCGCCGCTTGTTCGCTGACCACCGTGACCGGCAGTCGATTGAGGATGCTGCTGGAAGCGTCATTGTGCAGCGCCAGACTGATGTCCCGCGCGTGCACTTTGCAGCGCAGGGCCTGGCCGACAGTCATCGGTTCGTGAGTGACACGAATGTTCATTTCGGTGGCCGGCAGTTGCAAACTCAGCAACTGATATTTCGTGTCGTAAGCGCTGACCTGACCTTCGATGATTACCCCGGCGTCATCACCCATTGCCATCGGCAGATCCAGACGCGCGAGGGTTTCGCCAATCGGGCCGCTGGCCAGCGCCTTGCCGTCGCTGAGCAACACCAGATGGTCGGCCAGTCGCGCGACTTCGTCCTGCGCGTGGCTGACGTACAGCACCGGAATATCCAGTTCGTCATGCAACCGTTGCAGATAAGGCAGGATTTCGCTTTTGCGTTGGCTGTCGAGGGCGGCGAGGGGTTCGTCCATCAGCAACAGTTTCGGGCTGGTCAGCAGTGCGCGGGCGATGCCGACACGCTGGCGTTCACCGCCGGACAAATGCTGCGGATGGCGTTCGAGCAAGTGGCCGATGCCGAGCAGTTCGGTGGCTTGTGCCAGATCAACCCGGCGCTGCGACTTGGCGATACGTTTGAGGCCGAATTGCAGGTTGGCCAGCACCGACAGATGCGGAAACAGACTGGCTTCCTGAAACACGTAACCCAACGCGCGTTTATGCGGCGGGACGAAAATGCCGTTGTCGCTGTCTTGCCAGATTTCGTCGTTGATTTGCACGAAGCCTTGCTCGGCGCGTTCCAGGCCGGCAATGCAGCGCAGGCAGGTGGTTTTGCCCGAGCCGGAATGTCCGTACAAAGCGGAAACGCCGCGCCCCGGCAAGTGCAGGTCGACATCCAGGCTGAAGCCCGAATAAGCGATTTTCAGACGTGCATCGATCATCGATCAGCTCCAGCCTGCGCGGGTTTTGCGGCTGGAGTAGAGCGCCAGCAACACCAGGAACGAGAACACCAACATGGCGCCGGCCAGCCAATGAGCCTGCGCGTATTCCATGGCCTCAACGTGGTCGTAGATTTGCACCGATACCACGCGGGTCTTGTCAGGAATGTTGCCGCCGATCATCAACACGACGCCAAACTCACCGACGGTGTGCGCGAATCCGAGGATCGCCGCCGTGATAAAACCGGGACGGGCCAACGGCAGAACCACGCTGAAAAATGTGTCCCACGGATTGGCGCGCAAGGTCGCCGCCACTTCCAATGGGCGGGTGCCGATCGCCGAGAACGCGTTTTGCAACGGTTGCACCACGAACGGCATGGAATAGATCACCGATCCAATCACCAGTCCGGTGAAGCTGAACGTCAACGTGCCAAGCCCGAGCCATTGGGTGAACTGGCCGAGGAAACCGTGCGGCCCCATCATCAGCAACAAATAGAAACCGATCACGGTCGGCGGCAGCACGAGGGGCAGGGCGACGATCGCCCCGATCGGGCCGCGCAACCACGATTGGGTGCGCGACAACCACAGGGCAATCGGAGTGCCGACAACCAGCAGGATCGCGGTGGTCAGGGACGCCAGTTTCAGGGTCAGCCAGATCGCCGCGAAATCGGCACTCGTCAGCGACATTTAGAGCTGGTAGCCGTAAGACTTGATCACCGCAGCGGCTTTCGGGCCTTTGAGGTATTCAACCAGTGCTTTGGCGGCGGCGTTGTCTTTGCCTTTGTTGAGGATTACGGCGTCCTGTTTGATCGGGTCGTGCATGCTGGCTGGAACGATCCACGCCGAACCGCTGCTGACTTTGCCGTCCTTGTAGATCTGCGACAGCGCTACAAAGCCCAGCTCAGCGTTGCCGGTGGAAACGAACTGGTAGGCCTGAGTGATGTTCTGGCCTTCAACGATTTTGGCTTTGGTGGCTTCGGTCAGTTTCAGTTTTTCCAGTACCTGGGTGGCGGCCAGGCCGTAAGGCGCGGCTTTCGGGTTGGCGATAGAGAGATGTTGGTATTCGTTCTTCTTCAGCACGTCGCCTTTGGCATCGACATAGCCTTCTTTTGCCGACCACAGCGCCAGGGTGCCGATGGCGTAGGTGAAGCGCGAGCCTTTAACGGTATCGCCTTCCTTCTCGAGTTTTTCCGGGGTAGTGTCGTCGGCCGAGAGGAACACTTCGAACGGCGCTCCGTTCTTGATCTGGGTATAGAACTGGCCAGTGGCGCCGTAGGCTGCGACCAGTTTGTGCCCGGTGTCTTTTTCGAAATCTGCCGCGATGGCTTGAATCGGTGCAGTGAAGTTGGCAGCAACTGCCACTTGCACTTCATCAGCCTGAGCGGCGCCGATGGCGAAGGTCGCCAGCAAAGCGGCCAGGCAATTTGGGGCAAAACGTGAGGCACGAGTGGTCATGTAACAGCTCCGTTGTTGGCAAGTGCAGAGGGCAGTTATTGTTGGAGGTGGACTGCGCCGATGCGAGGGTGGTTTCGCTATATAGCGAAATATATAGCGAAACACTCCCCTGTGGCGAGGGGATTTATCCCCGTTGGCGCGCGCAGCACGCCCTCTTTCCAATTGCTGCGAAATCCGTCCGCTACCTCACAAGTTTCGCCAACGCCCCCTCAGCCAACTCCCTCGTCAATTCCGCACTACTGACGTCCCGCCCCAGCGTAAACGCCTGACCCGCCCAAAGATTGGCAAACTGCGCATCATCCTTCGCTCGCAGCGGCATCAGCGCGCCACCGGCTAACGGAAAGGCCGGCGCCTTCGCCGACATCGGCCCGAGTTCGCGCATCACACGGTTGAGAATCCCACGCGCCGGGCGCCCGGTGAAAATGTTGGTGACGGCCGTCTCACTTTCCTTGGCTGTACGCAAAGCCTTGTGATGTGAGGCACTGACTTTCGCTTCCGGGGTAAACAGATACGCCGTGCCGACCTGCACCGCTGACGCACCGAGCATGAGCGCCGCTGCGACCCCGCGAGCATCGGCAATCGCACCGGCCGCAATCACCGGAACCTTCACCGCGTCAACCACCTGCGGTACCAAAGCAAAAGTGCCGACCTGACTGCTCAGGTCATCGCTGAGAAACATCCCGCGATGGCCGCCGGCTTCATAGCCCATGGCAATGATCGCGTCGCAGCCGTTTTGCTCCAGCCACACGGCTTCATCGACGGTGGTGGCCGAGGAGATGATTTTCGCGCCTGTGGCCTTGACCCGATCCAGCAGAGATTTTTCCGGCAGACCGAAGTGGAAGCTCACCACTTCAGGGCGAAACTCTTCCAGCACCTCGCAAGCGGCCGCATCAAACGGCGCCCGGTTGGACACCGGCGTCGGTGCATCAAAGTCGACGCCCAGTTCGCGGTAATAAGGCTCCAGCAAATTCTTCCAATCACGCGCGCGCTGTTCATCGGCTGCCGGTGGCTGATGGCAGAAGAAATTCACGTTGAAAGGTTTGTCGGTGTGCTCGCGGATTGTTTTCAGTTCTTCACGTAACTGCTCAATGCTGAGCATCGCGGCGGGCATCGAACCCAAGCCACCAGCGTTGCACACGGCAATCACCATCGACGAGTTCGTGGCGCCGGCCATCGGGCCCTGGATGATCGGCAACTCGATGCCGAACAGGTCAAGAATACGGGTGTCTGGCCATTGGCTCATGAAAGCGGTACTCCGAACGTTGAAACGGGCAGGGACGGCTGAGCCGGTTTTTTAACAGCAAAACCGCACTCAGGGCCAGTCCGAAATTCACAAGCCGTTAACGTCGATGGAATCCGCCGCCTCCACCACCACCGAAGGAGTGGTTCATGAATTGCGAGGAGTTGTGGAAGTTGTTGGTGCGCTGATTGCCAAAATTACGCGCAGCGGAATCGCGATTGAGATTTTGCAGCTGTGGGTTGTTGTTCAGCGGCGCCGCGCGTGTGCTGCCACCACCGCCGACCATCGATTGCCAGCCACTGTCGGTTTTTTTGTAGACGTTGCCGTCGCGCCCGGCATAAACGTTGTTGCCGACCTGCGCGGCGCCACCGTTGCGGCCGTGGATAGCGCCATATTGGGTGGTCTTGCCGGTATTAGGGTTGTACACCGCGCCGCGATTGGCAGTGACCTGCGTACCGGTGCGCGTATTACCCTCTGTCAGGCGCGCGCCGGCGATAGCGCCGCCATTCGGCCCGACGACTGCACCGCTGCGGCCGGCTGCGTAATTGCCGTTGTAGACGTTGTGTACCGCGCCGCGTTGACCGGCGGCCGCCACACCGGTGCGCGAGTTGTAGGAGGAGCCGACCTGACCTGCCCAGCGATTGCCGGTCCAGGCGTTGTAACCGGCGCCGTAGCGGCTGACCGTCGCGCGGTCACCCCACTGGTGATAGATATTGCCGGTGGTGCCGGCCCATCCGCCCGGGCCCCACGCCACTGCGCCGCCACGATAACCATAAGCAGCGCCGCCCCAGGCCAGTGGCGCTGGATACAAGCGCGGGCCCCAGGCGTAACCCCAACCGTAATTTCCCCACCACGGATAAGCGCCCCAGCCCCAGCCCATCGCCACGGTGCTGCCGCCCCAACTCCAGCCGAAACCGTATCCGAATGTCCATCCAGTCCACGGGGTGTAGCGGATCGCGACGCCGAAACCGTAAGTCACCGGCGGCCCGTACCAGACGCTACCGACCCACGGCGTGTACGGATAACCGGTGCCGTAAACCACGACATTAGTCACCGGATCAATATTGGAGCCCTGATAACCCGGGGTATAACCGACCACCACGGTATCACCGCTGGACTCATAGACTTTCACGTAAGTCAGGTAATGCATCGGCGAACTCGGCGGGATCGAATAGATCACCGCCGGCACCGAACTGGCCACGACCCACGGGCCGTTCACCGACGTGGCGGTAAACCAGATGCCATTTTCCACGGCGTACCAACTGTTGTTGTCGACCCGGATGATCGGTGTGGCGCTGTTGACTACATATTGCAACGGCGTGGTGTTGATCGCTTTGAGCTGCGGCTCGCCATCGAACTGCGGTGCGGTCATTTTCACCGCGCTTTTCTTGATCGCTGAGGTCTGCGGAATGGTCGCGGCAATCGCCGCTTCTTTCGCCTGCGGAGTGCCAGCGACCGAGGCTTTGACGTTCTCTTTCGGGCTGTCGTCGGGAATATTGGCGAAGTCTGCCGGCAGTTTATCCGCCGCGGTAAACGTCCATGGGCCCTTCATGTCGCTGGCGCGAAACCAGCGCCCGGAGATCAACACATAACTGTTCTGATCGCCGATTTCCTTGAAGATATGCCCGGTGGTGTTGCTGACGTAGAGCAGGCCGGTGCCCTGAATCGGCAGCCATTGCGGCGCGCCATCAGTTACCAGTAACTCGGTAGGCGTGGTCGCAATGAAGATCTTCGGCTGCGGCGGTTTGGCCAGGCTTGGGATCTTGTCTTTCGGATCACTTTGCCCGGTCAGCAGATCGACCTGACGGCTTTTGATGGCGGCCTGTTTGGCTTTTTCCAGATCGGCTGGCGGTTTTGCCAGACGTGTGTAATCACCGTTGATCTGGTCTGCGATCATCCAGCCATCAAACACGTGCAGATAGTGTTTGCCTTGTTCGTCCTTGAGCAGCAGCGGGCGAGTATTGATCACTCGTTGCAGCGAGGTGCCTTCCACCGGCCGATACGCCGCATCACCGTCGATGTAAACCAGCATCGCCGGGACGTCGGAACTGATGATGGTCGGCGGGGTGTTCTCCAGCGGAGCGCTGTCCGCCTTCTGTTCTGCCGACAGTACGCCGACAGCGGCTTCGAGCTGATCAAGGGAAATGGTTTTCTTGCGCTTTTCGGCATCTTTTTGCAGCGCCGCCACCCAGGTGTCTGCCTGACCGGCATCGGCCGGGAAATCGGCTTTGATGATTTTGTATTGATCGAGCGCGACCCAACGGGTGGCCTTGTCGACCAGGGTGTGGGCGCTGAACTCGACGATGCCGTAAGTGGATTTGCCATCAGCGCCGGTAGCTTCGACAGCCGCGCGAGCGTTGAGCGTGTAACCGTCCCAACTGTCGAGTTGCGGTTGGTACACAGTCAATTTCGATTTGCCGCTGGTAATGACTTGTGGCCACGCCGGCTCACTCGGTGCAGCAGATGTTGCCGCATCAGCAGCCGGGGCAGGCGCCGCCCACGCATTGCCAAATGCCAGCAGACTGAGCATCAGCATCACTACAAGAGAACGCGGGTGAGACATCGTCAACTCCATCGACAAGGTGATTCTAGAGGGCTTGGCCAAGATCAGCAGGGTAGTCGAAAAAGCATAGACGCCGACAATGAAATTACCCGATGAAATTTAAGCCAGGCACAAAGTCGAGTGTGGCAACGTGTTGCGATGTGGTATTTCAAGGCACGACATTTCAACATCCAGCCATGCGAGGGCACTCATGTTCAACGCCATTGTGATCAACAAAGACGACAGCGGTTACCGCGCCGACCTGCAGCAACTCAATGAAGATCAATTGCCCGACGGCGATGTCACGGTACAGGTGGCCTACAGCACGCTGAACTTCAAGGACGGTCTGGCGATTACCGGCAGCAGCCCGGTGGTGCGCAAGTTTCCGATGGTGCCGGGGATTGATCTGGCGGGCACCGTCGAAGCCAGTTCGCATCCCGACTACAAGGTCGGCGACAAGGTGTTGCTCAACGGCTGGGGCGTCGGCGAATCCCATTGGGGTGGTCTGGCGCAGAAAGCGCGACTCAATGGCGATTGGCTGATTCCGTTGCCCGAAGCCTTCACCGCTGCACAAGCCATGGCCATTGGCACGGCGGGTTACACGGCGATGCTGTGCATTCTCGCGCTCGAGCATAACGGCGTGACCCCGGAGCAAGGCGAGGTGCTGGTGACTGGCGCCAATGGTGGCGTCGGCAGCTTTGCCATTGCTCTACTCAACACGCTGGGTTATCGCGTGGTGGCGTCCACTGGCCGGGCTTCTGAGCACGAATATTTAAAGCAACTCGGCGCCAGCGAAATCATCGATCGTGCAACCCTGTCCGAGCCGGGTAAGCCATTGGCGAAGGAGCGCTGGGCGGCGGTGATTGATTCGGTCGGCAGCCATACATTGGCCAACGCCTGCGCCAGTACGCGTTCCGAAGGCACCGTTGCCGCGTGTGGATTGGCGCAGGGCATGGACTTCCCGGGCTCGGTTGCACCGTTCATTTTGCGCGGCGTGACCCTCGCGGGCGTCAACAGCGTGACTCAACCCAAGGCCCGTCGCGTGCAGGCCTGGGATCGTCTGGCCAAGGATCTGGATTTCGCCTTGCTTCCCCTGATCAGCCATGAAATCGCTTTAAGCGAGGCGATTAATACTGCGCCTGAGTTGCTTGCCGGGCGCATTCGTGGCCGGGTTGTGGTGGACGTCAATCGCTGAGAATCAGCCGACGCTAGGCCTGCGTTTCGCGATCCAGTAACAGGCGCTTACGTTCGACGCCCCAACGGTAACCGGAGAGGTTGCCGTCGCTGCGCACCACACGGTGACAGGGGATCGCTACCGCCAACCGGTTCGCACCACAGGCCTGAGCCACCGCGCGCATCGAGGTTGGCGCGCCGATGCGCAGGGCAATCTCGGAATAACTGGCCGTGCTGCCCGCAGGAATTTCCCGCAGCGCTTGCCAGACGCGCTCCTGAAACGCCGTGCCTCTGACGTCCAGCGGCAAGTCGAGGCCAATGGCCGGCGCTTCAATAAACCCCACGACTTTTGCGATCAACTGCTCAAAATCGCTATCGGCACCAATCAGATTGGCGCGGCGAAACTGATCCTGCAAATCACACACCAATTGGTGCGGATCGTCCCCCAGCAGAATCGCGCAAACCCCACGATCACTCTGCGCCACCAGAATCGCCCCGAGCGAGCATTCGCCGACAGCGAAGCGGATATCGTTGTTCTGCCCGGCCGCGCGGTAATCACCGGGCTTCATGCCTAAAACCTGATCGGCTGATTCATAGAAACGACTATTGGAATTAAAGCCTGCGTCATACAGCGCATCGGTCACCGAGCCGCCGTCCGCCAAGCGTTCACGCACCCTGCGCGAGCGATGCGCGGCGGCATAACCTTTCGGGGTGAGTCCGGTAGAAGCTTTGAACACGCGGTGGAAATGAAATGGACTCAAGCCTGCTGTTTCCGCGAGGTCATTCAGCGTCGGTAACGTTTCAGACGACTCAATCTGCCGACAGGCTTGCGCCACCGTCTTCGCGTGTTGAGCGTTGACCTCCGTCTGATCTTTACCGGCGCGCTTACTCGGCCGATAACCCGCCGCTTCAGCCTCGGCAGCGCTGTCGAAAAACTCCACATTCTGTGGTTTTGGAAGGCGCGCCAAGCTACTCGGGCGGCAATAGATGCCGGTGGTTTTCACTGCGTAGACAAACTGCCCGTCCGCCCGTGGGTCGCGGGCAACGACGGCGGCCCAGCGTGGATCGTTTTCGATGTTGAGGTGGGTCGAAAGCGTTTTCATGAAGGTTAATCCGTTGGCCTGTTTGATTCAGGTTATCCAGCGCCGGCGAGGACAACACTCCGGGCCTTGCGGTCAAACTCTTAAGCTTATCCGGCTACGCGAAAGGTCAGGTTGATCCGCTGCTCACCGAGTTGCGGATGACGACCCTGTTTGATCGGTAACACGCCATGAAAGCGCAGCCGATCGACGCCGCCCCAAATCACCATGTCGCCGTGCAGCAACGGAACACGTTGGGTCTTGTCGCTGCGGGCAAAACCGCCGAACAGAAACATCGCCGGTAAACCCAGTGACAGAGAAACGATCGGCGCGGCGTAGGCATTTTCGTCTTTGTCCTGATGCAAAGACATCTTGGCGCCGGGGATATAGCGATTGATCAGGCAGGAATCTGCCACAAAATCAGGAAAACCGGCCTGGGTGGCGGCTGAATGGGCCAATTCAGCGAAGGCCTCTGGCATTGCTGGCCATGGCGCTCCACTGAGCGGGTCGACGCTGGAGTAACGGTAGCCGCTGCGGTCGGTGATCCAGCCCAAAGCGCCACAACTGCTGGTACCGACAGACATGCTGAATCCGCCCGGTGTCATCATGCTGCGCAATGGCGCGGCTTCAAGTACGTTTTCCAGTGCCGGTAGAAGTTGATCGACAACAGGCAGCGCGAAACCCCTCAGCACCCACGATTGTTCACCGATCTGGTCTGCGCGAGGCTGTTGTTGCGGTTCGTTGTCAGCGAACAGGTCGAAGTTGCTCGGTTGCATGGTGTTCACAATGCGTCGTGAAAGATGATGCCTAGGGTATGCCGATTTCCACTGTGCAGGCGACTGACGCCGTGACGCATGGTCACCCGATAGTCGCCGCGTACGCCTTTGACCGGTCGTTGGTTCACCGCGAAGATCAAGGCGTCGCCTTTTTTCAGATCCATGACGTGAACGCGTGATTGCATGCGTGGGCGCTGTTCGGTCAAAACCAACTCGCCGCCGGTGAAATCTTCGCCAGGCTCTGACAGAAGAATCGCCACTTGCAGCGGAAATAACCGTTCGCCGTACACGTCCTGATGCAGACAATTGTAGTCCTGCGGGCCATAGCGCAATAACAGCGGAGTAGGGCGCGTCTGTTCGGCGGTGTGACATTGCTGAATAAATTCAGCGTGCGTCGTCGGAAAACGCTCGGGCAGATTCATGCGCGCCTGCCAGCGATTCGCTAGCGGCGCGAGATGCGGATACAACGCTGTGCGCAGCCGTTCTACGGCTGTGGGCAATGGATAGCGCAAGTATTTATATTCGCCGCGACCGAAGCCGTGGCGGGCCATGATGACCTGCGAACGGAACGGTTCGGTCTGCGAGTACAAGTCACTCAAACGATCACACGTCTGGCCAAGCAGCAGGGAGCGGATGATGACAAAACCATCCTGATCCAGTTGCTGCTCCAGCGTTGACCAGTCGAGCGAATTCAGTCGGGCAGGGGACATTGGCATGCTGATTCCTGGACGCAAAGTCGAGGTGATCAGGCTAGACACATCCCTGCGGCAGAACACTCCGCCGCTTGCGGTCGAATTCGCAGCGGCGCCTTACAACGCTTTGCTGACGCTGATTTCGCTGATCACATCTTCGCTGTCATGCAGGGCATCGAGTGCAGCCTTTGCTTCTTCGGCGGTGCCGTTTTCCAACTGCGCGAACTCAAAGCGGCGTTCGCCATTGAGTTTGTACTTGATGACGTATTTGGTCGTTTGGGCCACGTTCATGCTTACCTGTGTGCGTTGGCGGGATCGGCTCAGCTCAGTTTGGTGCTGGAGCGGCGGATGATCTTGATCGAGTGCGTCAGGGTCGGCTTGCGGGTCACGCTGATCGGCCGACGGTTGACGGTGTCGATGGTGATGTTCCAGAAACCGGTGCTCGGTGCGGTGATGCGGGCCGGAAACGTGTCGAAAGCGCCGCCGTGGTAGGTGTGACGGCCGCCGTTCTTGAAGCTGCGGAAGTTGGCGTCGTTCATCAGACGGATGTTGCAGGTTTGCGAGCACTGGATGACGACGATGTCGTCTTCGTTGAGGTGCTCGCGCTGGTGAATAAATTTCATGGGCGCCTCCAGAAGGGCTTTTTCTACAAAATCAAAACGATAGCTTGTCGATTGGGCGCAGTTTATCAGCCCGCACGGGTTATTATCTGGCCGTCGGGCGTTGGTTTGACAATTTTGAACAGATATTCGCGATTGGATGCAGGTTAAATGCAGAAGACCTCGGAGAAAAACGGCATTTGTGCTGTCGGACGGTCTTTAAAGGAGGATTTGTATGAAGTGGGGTGTGGTGTGTCTGCCGTTGGTTTTGGCTTTGGGTGGTTGCGCGAATGTTGCCGAAATCAATGAAACGTTGCCGACCATGGTCGTGATCTCTGGCAAGAAGCCCCATGAGTATGCGCAGTGCCTGGCAGAAAAACTGGCTGACAGCCGTGGTGCATTGCAGGTTCAACCGAAGAAGGACGGTGTCGAAGTGATCGTCCCCGGCAAACTTTCCACTGGCGCGGCGGCGGTGTTCGACATCGAAGACCGCTCCGGCGGCAGCAGCATCAAGCTGCACGAGCGCATGTCCAATGTGCCGGTACGCCCTCGCGATGTGCGTAACGCGGCCAACGCCTGCATCTCTGGCTGATAGACTAGCCGTCATCAGCATCAATGCCGCCACAGTCATGCTGTGGCGGCATTTTCATTTCTGGAGTCGCGATGAAGCGAGAGCAAGTGCGGGAGCGCCATGCAGAGGGCCTTATCTCTGCCACCCATGTCATCCAGAACCCGGCGAACTCGGGTGAATGGATTGTCTTTTTCAAGAAAAGCGCCGGTCGCAGCTATTTTCTGGTCGACGATAACGACGAAGTCGAATCGTTCAGCAAACTCGATGACTTGATCGAAGTCGTGCGCGGCCTCGGGATCAAGTTCGCCGAAATTCACATGTAGCGATTATTTGCAGACCACCACGACGCTGCGGGTTTTGTAGTTGCCGACGTCAACGCCCAGCGTTTTGTCGCTCTCTTTTGGCTGAGGTGTGCCGTCAGTGCCAACGATGCGGTAGCCGGTGCCGGCGCAGGAGGCGTCAGCCTTTTCATAGCAGGTGGCCCAGGAATTGGCTTCGCCGGAGCAATCGATGGTCAAACCCTGTTCACCGGTTTTCAGATACGTCGGCTCAGAGGTGGCGCAGCCGGCCAATGCCAGTACTGCAATCAGTGGCAAAAAATTGTTTATGTTCATAGATGTCGTCTTCAGCGAGTAGGGGGACTAGACGCTCTGACAGCGCCGGCGTGAAAAGGTTATAGCGATTGGCCACTTGTTTGCACGTGGACACAAAAAAGCCCTGCGTATTGGCAGGGCTTATGGCGTAACGCGGTCAATCAGTCTTGATTTTTGCCGCGACGCTTAGGCGCAGGAGGGGTGTAGTCGAGCACCGAGGCCACCTCAATCGCCATTGCTTCGGTAGGTAGCGGCCCGGAAACATCCTCGCCATTGGTGGCAGTAATGTGCCATTGGCCATCTTTGCCCTTGCCGACGGTGTACCCGTTGATGATTTTTGGTTCGGCCATCTATCTGTCTCGTTCGCTGTTTCAAAGTCGCCATGATACCGGCAAATGCTGGCGCTGGGTGATGATGCGCGTATGGTGGTAGATTCTTTGAGCTACGCTGATTTCGCTGCTCGATGATGCCAGCGGAACTATCCGCCAGAATATTTCTCTATGATGGCATCGGTTAGCCAGCGCGGGGCATTGTAAGGTGCACGCCGCCTGATTAGACTGCGCCGAAACTCGTACACACAGCCTTTTCAAGGACTTATATGATCAAGAAATGCTTGTTCCCAGCAGCCGGTTACGGTACTCGCTTCCTGCCAGCGACTAAAGCCATGCCTAAAGAAATGCTGCCGGTGGTAAACAAGCCACTGATCCAGTACGGCGTTGAAGAAGCTCTGGACGCTGGCCTGACGGAAATCTCCATCGTTACCGGTCGTGGCAAACGCGCTCTGGAAGACCACTTCGACATCAGCTACGAGCTGGAAAACCAGATCAAAGGCACCGACAAAGAGAAATACCTGGTCGGTATCCGCAAGCTGCTCGACGAGTGCTCGTTCTCCTACACCCGTCAAACCGAAATGAAAGGTCTGGGCCACGCGATCCTGACTGGCCGTCCGCTGATCGGTGACGAACCGTTCGCCGTGGTACTGGCGGACGACCTGTGCGTCAACCTTGATGGCGACGGCGTCCTGACCCAGATGGTCAAACTGTACAAGCAGTTCCGCTGCTCGATCATCGCCATCCAGGAAGTTGATCCGCAGGAAACCAGCAAATACGGCGTAATCGCTGGCGAGATGATCCGCGATGACATTTACCGCGTTCACAGCATGGTCGAGAAGCCAAAGCCGGAAGACGCTCCCTCGAACCTAGCGATCATCGGTCGTTACATCCTGACCCCGGACATCTTCGACCTGATCGAACAAACCGAGCCAGGCAAAGGCGGCGAGATCCAGATCACCGACGCCCTGATGAAACAAGCCCAGAACGGCTGCGTCATGGCCTACAAGTTCAAAGGCAAGCGTTTCGACTGCGGTGGTGCTGAAGGCTACATCGAAGCGACCAACTTCTGCTTCGAGAACTTCTACAAGACTGGCAAGGCTTACTAAGAGCGCTTGATCCGTTTGTAGCACCTTCGCACGATGTCATTTGTGTGAAGGCCAAAAAACGCCCCGACCGGTTCGGGGCGTTTTTTTTGTGCCGAAAAAAGACACGGTCTCTGACCTTGTTCTTGGGATGCAAACTGAAACAAATGAGCGTTTGTCAAAAGATGTATTCACTGTTGAACTGACGGGCTCTTGCCAGGGATGAGTGCAGGAGAGGCGTTTCACGGCATTGCTGTGGAATCATTTTTGGCAATAAGGAGAGTTGCCCGTGGTGTTGATAGAAAAGCCTGCAAGTAAAACGCGCTGGTTGAGTCTTGCCGTTCTGATGCTGCCAGTGTTGCTGGTAACCGTTGACAACACGGTGTTGGGATTCGCACTGCCAAAAATCGCCGAAGCGTTGTACCCAACCGCTAGTCAGCAACTGTGGATGATCGATGCCTACTCGTTGGTGCTGGCAGGTTTGCTGGTGTCGATGGGCAGCTTGGGTGACCGGATCGGGCATCGAAAATTACTGCTCGCGGGATCCTTTGGTTTTGCTGTCGTTTCTGTTTTGACTGCCTATTCCGAAACAGCCATGCAACTGATCATCGGGCGTGCCTGTATGGGTATTTTCGGCGCAATGCTGATGCCCTCGACTTTAGCGTTGATACGCTGGGTGTTTGAAGATCGCGACGAGCGCCGACTGGCCGTGGCGATCTGGGCGACAACGTTGACGGTGGGTTCGGCGTTAGGGCCTTTGGTCGGCGGGGTGCTGCTGGAGTTCTTTGATTGGGGCGCCATTTTTCTATTGGCGGTGCCTGTGCTGATACCGCTATTGGTTTTTGGGCCGCTGTTTCTGCCTGAGTCGGAGCGGGATGCATCAGGGCCGCTGGATCCAGTGAGCATTGTGCAATCGATGGTCGCGTTGGGGGCTATCGTTTACAGCGTCAAGCGTGGCGCCAGTGACAGTATCGACGAGGTCGTGTTGATCACGTTTCTGATTGGACTGTTAGCAGGCTGGATGTTCGTGCGGCGTCAGTCGCGCCTTGCTGAGCCGTTGATGGACTTGAGCCTGTTTCGCAATGGCGCTTTCAGCAGCTCAATTCTGATCAATCTGATGAGCCTCGCCTTTCTTGTAGGTTTTGTTTTCTTCACCACTCAGTTCTTGCAGATCGTTCTACAGCTGTCGCCGCTAAGTGCGAGTCTGGCGCTCGTGCCCGGGCAAATCATGGCGATCATCGTCGGGATGGCTGTCGTGCCGATTGCGAAACGTATGCCCGTGCATGTCCTGATTCCGATTCTGACTGGATTCGTCGGCGCGGCGTTTCTGCTGGTGGCGAGCATGGGCGGCAGTCTGGCGGTATGGGTGGCAGCGTTCGCCTTACTAAATATCGGGGTGGGCGCGATTACGACAGTGACCAACGATGTGATTTTGTCTGCCGCGCCGCCGGCGAAGGCAGGCGCAGCCTCCGCAATCAGTGAGAGCGCGTATGAAGTGGGCGTCGTGCTGGGCACTACACTGCTTGGTGGTCTGGCCACGGCCTACTATCGCGGCGCTTTGCAACTGCCGGCCTTCTTGAACGACATTCAGTTTATGTTGGCGAGCGAGACGCTCTCCGGCGCATTTTCTGTCGCCGCCGGGTTATCCGCAGAGCAAGCGCAGACGCTGATGTCGCAAGCGGCGTTGGCGTTTGAGGGTGGTGTGGGGCTGGTGTCATGGGCCGCTTTCGGCCTGGCGCTCGTTGCGATGCTGATCACCTGGCGCACCTTGCGGATACCTGAAGCTAAGGCGGTGGAGGAGTCTTGGCGTTGCTAATGCAGGGCAAATCCGTTGGAGACTTGCTCAATGAGCGTCGGCAGGTATGCTGGTCGCCTGCCGAGGAGATAGAAATGGCCTACGATTTTGACCTTTATGTGATTGGTGCCGGTTCCGGCGGTGTGCGCGCTGCGCGTTTTGCTGCCGGTTTCGGCGCGAAAGTGGCGGTGGCCGAGAGCCGTTATCTGGGCGGTACCTGCGTCAACGTTGGCTGTGTGCCGAAAAAGCTATTGGTGTACGGCGCGCATTTCGCTGAAGACTTTGAGCAAGCATCCGGTTTTGGCTGGAGCCTTGGCGAAGCGAACTTCGATTGGACGACGCTGATCGCCAACAAGGATCGCGAGATCAATCGCCTCAATGGCATTTATCGTAACCTGCTGGTCAACAGCGGTGTGACCTTGCATGAGGCGCACGCCAAGATCGTTGGGCCTCATGAAGTCGAGGTCAATGGCGAACGCTTTACCGCAAAAAACATTCTGATCGCCACCGGCGGCTGGCCGCAGATTCCGCAGATTCCGGGACACGAACATGCGATCGGCTCCAACGAGGCGTTCTTTCTCAAAGAGCTGCCTAAGCGTGTACTAGTGGTGGGTGGTGGTTACATCGCAGTTGAGTTCGCCGGGATTTTCCACGGTCTCGGCGCGAACACGACGCTGCTGTATCGCGGTGATCTGTTCCTGCGCGGTTTCGATGGTTCGGTGCGCAAACATTTGCAGGAAGAGCTGACCAAGCGCGGTCTGGATCTGCAATTCAATGCCGACATCGCGCGCATCGATAAACAGGCCGATGGCAGCCTCAAAGCCACTCTCAAGGATGGTCGCGAGCTCGAGGCGGATTGCATTTTCTACGCGACCGGTCGCCGTCCGATGCTCGACAATCTCGGACTGGAAAACACCGATGTGCAGTTCACCGACAAAGGCTTCATCAAGGTCGATGATCAGTACCAGACTACTGAGCCGTCAATTCTGGCCCTCGGCGACGTTATTGGTCGAGTGCAGCTGACGCCAGTGGCATTGGCGGAAGGCATGGCTGTAGCGCGTCGTTTGTTCAAGCCTGAGCAATATCGTCCGGTGGATTACAAGATGATCCCGACGGCGGTGTTCAGCCTGCCGAACATTGGTACGGTCGGGTTGACCGAAGAGGAAGCGCGCGAGGCTGGCCACGATGTTGTGGTGTTCGAAAGTCGCTTCCGCCCGATGAAGCAGACCTTGACTGAATGTCAGGAGAAGACGCTGATGAAGCTGGTGGTGGACGGCAAGACCGACAAAGTTCTCGGCTGCCACATGGTCGGCCCGGACGCTGGCGAAATCGTCCAAGGCCTGGCGATTGCGCTGAAGGCAGGCGCGACCAAGCGCGACTTCGACGACACGATCGGGGTACATCCGACGGCCGCCGAAGAGTTTGTCACCATGCGTACACCGGTCGGCGCTTAAGCGTCCTTCGGTTTGGCCGAGTCTGGCGCTGCCGCAACGGTAGCCGCCAGACGCTGGCTTTCTTCCAGGCTCGCCTGCGTTTTGCTTAATTGCTTTTCCAGTGACTGATTGAGGAGCGCCTGCTCTTCGACGTTCTGTTTGAGTGTCTGACTTTCCAGTGTGGCCACGCGTAAACGTTCCTGGAGGAGGGTGCGTTCGCTGTCCATGCGCGTCGCTTGTTCCAGCAACTGATCCTGACGCTGATTGCTCTGCTTGAGCTGATCCTGCGTAAGGTTCAATTCGCGCTGGGTGCCACGGTTTTCCGTCAGCAAGCGCTCGTTATCGCGATGCAGTTGCGTGATCTCGTCCTGACGCACCAGTGCGCTTTGCTGTGCCTTACGCAGTTCCGCCTGAATCTGCTGCACCTGGCTTTCGTGGCGGCTCTGTTCCTGCTCGCGCTGCTCTTTGGTGGCGTTGCGGTAATGCTCAAGTGCGTCGCGAGCATGCAGGTGCTTTTCTTCCAGCGAGCGAATCTGCTCGTCCTTGTCCTGCAGGCGCAATTCAAAGTCGGCCAAGGCCTGATTCAAACCGGCGTTACGAGTTTGTTCGGTTTGCAGCATCGAGCGCGTGTTGTTCAGCGCTTCGGATTCGCGCGCCAGTGCTGCGCCTTGAATGTCGTGCTCATGCTCGATTTTTTCCAGCGCCTGACGAACCTGCTTCAGCTCCGATTCCAGTGCCTCACGCTGTTCCTCGAACTGCTCGCGAGCTTGTTCGATGGGCTCTTGCGCCTGTTCTTTCAGGCGTTGAGCTAGGCGGGAGACGAGGGCGGTCAGCTCATCGTCGATGGGTTCTGCTGATGCTTCGGTCGGTTGAGCGCCATCATCCAGCTCTTTCAAATAGCGATGGATCGTGGTTTTCGAGCCGGTGTTGCCCATTTCAATGCGTACTGCATCGATGCTCGGGTGTTCTCCGCGAGCCAGAATCGCTGTGCGCGCGATCTGCACCAGTGCTTTGGTAATGCCGCCACGGGCCATGTGAACTCCTACGGTTTCATACTGTGGTACATGCCACCTAAGTACGCAGTGTACCATGCTGAAAATAAAGTTAAATCATTGATATTAAAGACGCGGGATATACTGGTATTACCCAGTGTCAGGCGGCAAAATGCACATCTGCATCCTTGAATCAGTACGCCAGCGAGAAAACAGCCCATGAGCGATCTGGATCGCTATCTGCAAGCCGCCACCCGTGACAACACGCGCCGAAGCTATCGTGCAGCCATTGAACATTTCGAAGTGAAGTGGGGCGGGTTCCTGCCAGCCACGGCTGATAGCGTCGCGCGGTATCTGGTGGCGCATGCTGGGGAGTTATCGATCAATACGCTGAAGCTGCGTCTGTCAGCGTTGGCGCAGTGGCATAACAGTCAGGGCTTTGCTGATCCGACCAAGGCGCCGGTGGTGCGCCAGGTGTTCAAAGGCATTCGCGCCCTGCACCCGGCACAGGAGAAGCAGGCCGAGCCGTTGCAGTTGCAGGATTTGCAGCGCGTCATCGACTGGCTGGAGCACGAAGTGCAAACCGCCAAAGAAAAGCAGGATCGCCCGGCGCTGCTCAAGGCTTACCGCGACCGCGCCCTGATTCTTCTGGGATTCTGGCGGGGCTTCCGCAGCGATGAGCTGTGCCGCTTGCAGATTGAACATGTGCAAGCGCATGCCGGCAAAGGCATCACCCTTTATGTGCCACGCAGTAAGGGCGATCGGGAAAACCTCGGGCAGACTTATCAAGCGCCGGCGCTGTTAAAGCTGTGCCCGGTTCAGGCCTACATCGACTGGATCACCGAAGCAGCGCTGGTGCGCGGCCCGGTTTTTCGCAGCATTGACCGCTGGGGCAATCTGAACGAGGAGGGCCTGCATGCCAACAGCATCATCCCTTTACTGCGCCAGGCCTTGCAGCGTGCCGGGATCGCTGCCGAAAACTACACCAGCCATTCCCTGCGGCGCGGCTTCGCCACCTGGGCGCATCAAAGTGGTTGGGATTTGAAATCGTTAATGAGCTACGTCGGTTGGAAGGACATGAAGTCTGCGATGCGTTATGTCGAGGTCAGCCCGTTTCAAGGAATGGCGCGGATTACCGACGTGCCCGCCTAGATATCCATTTCTTCTATTAATACAGTTGCCTAATAGCCAAAACATATCAGCAGCATCAGGTTTGCCAATGAGCCATCCGTCGAGCGAGTGGTTAGGATTCTCCCATCGAATTCACAACCCTGACGGAGAGTCATCAATGCCTATCATCAACAGCCAAGTAAAACCGTTCAAAGCTACCGCGTTCAAAAACGGCGACTTCGTTCAAGTCTCGGACGCTGACCTGAAAGGCAAGTGGTCGGTCGTGTTCTTCTACCCAGCCGACTTCACCTTCGTTTGCCCAACCGAGCTGGAAGACCTGGCGGACAACTACGCTGCCTTCCAGAAACTCGGCGTAGAAATCTACAGCGTTTCCACCGACACCCACTTTGCCCACGCTGCCTGGCACAACACTTCGCCAGCCATCGGCAAAATCGAATACACCATGATCGGCGACCCGACCCACGCCATCTCCCGCAACTTCGACGTGCTGATCGAAGAAGTTGGCCTGGCTGACCGTGGCACCTTCGTGATCAACCCTGAAGGCCAGATCAAAATCGTTGAACTGAACGATGGCGGCGTTGGCCGTGACGCTTCCGAGCTGCTGCGCAAAATCAAGGCTGCTCAGTACGTTGCTGCTCACCCAGGCGAAGTTTGCCCAGCCAAGTGGAAAGAAGGCGAGGCCACTCTGGCTCCATCCCTGGACCTGGTCGGCAAGATCTAAGTCTGTGACACGCAACTCAGGGCGGTACGCCGCACCTTCTTAAGTACGCTGCACCGCCCAAAAAAATGCCCGGGCGAGATTCGCTCGGGCTTTTTTTCGCCTCAAATAAAGGAAATCGCCCGTATGTTGGACGCCAATCTTAAAGCCCAGTTGAAATCGTACCTGGAACGGGTCACCCAGCCGATCGAGATCGTTGCTTCCCTCGACGACGGTGCGAAATCCCGTGAAATGCTGGAACTGCTGAAAGACGTCGCCAGTCTTTCGAGCCAAATTACTTTGATCGACAGCGGTGACGATGCACGCAAGCCATCGTTCTCGATCAACCGCCCGGGCGCCGACATCAGTCTGCGTTTCGCCGGCATCCCGATGGGCCACGAATTCACTTCGTTGGTGCTGGCCCTGCTGCAAGTCGGCGGCCATCCATCGAAGGCCAGCGTTGAAGTGATCGAGCAGATTCGCTCGCTTAAAGGCGAGTTCAGCTTCGAGACTTACTTCTCGCTGTCCTGCCAGAACTGCCCGGATGTTGTTCAGGCGTTGAACCTGATGGCCGTGCTCAACCCGAACATCCGCCACGTCGCCATTGACGGCGCGTTGTTCCAGGATGAAGTCAATGATCGCAAGATCATGGCCGTGCCGAGCATCTACTTGAACGGCGAAAACTTCGGCCAGGGCCGCATGGGCCTGGAGGAGATTCTCGCCAAACTCGACACCGGCGCCATTGAGCGTCAGGCCGAAAAAATCAGCGCCAAAGAAGCTTTTGATGTGTTGGTCGTCGGCGGTGGCCCGGCCGGTGCTTCGGCAGCGATTTATGCCGCTCGTAAAGGCATCCGCACTGGCGTCGCCGCTGAGCGCTTCGGCGGTCAGGTGCTCGACACCATGGCCATCGAGAACTTCATTTCCGTACAGGAAACCGAAGGGCCGAAACTGGCGACGGCGCTGGAAGAACACGTCAAACAATACGACGTCGACATCATGAACCTGCAGCGTGCCGACAAGCTGATCCCTGGCAAAAACGGCGAGCTGCATGAAGTCCACTTCGCCAGCGGCGCGACCCTCAAAGCCAAAAGCGTGATTCTGGCGACCGGTGCGCGCTGGCGTGAAATGAACGTGCCCGGTGAGCAGGATTACCGCAACAAAGGCGTGGCGTACTGCCCGCACTGCGACGGCCCGCTGTTCAAAGGCAAGCGTGTCGCGGTGATTGGCGGCGGTAATTCCGGCGTTGAAGCAGCTATCGACCTGGCCGGTATCGTTGCTCACGTCACGCTGCTGGAGTTCGACGTCCAGTTGCGCGCCGATGCGGTATTGCAGCGTAAATTGCACAGCCTGAAGAACGTCACCGTGATCACCAGTGCGCAAACCACTGAAGTGACGGGCGACGGGCAGAAGGTCAACGGCTTGCGCTACAAGGATCGCAACAGCGATGAGCTGCGCACGGTCGAGCTGGAAGGGGTTTTTGTGCAGATCGGTTTGTTGCCGAACACTGATTGGCTCAAGGGCACCATCGAGCTGTCGCCGCGTGGCGAGATCATTGTCGATAACCGTGGTGAGACTTCGATTGCGGGGATCTTCGCAGCGGGCGACGTGACGACTGTGCCGTACAAGCAGATCGTGATCGCGGTGGGCGAGGGTGCCAAGGCATCGTTGAGCGCGTTTGATCACCTGATCCGTACTTCGGCGCCGGCGTAACTGCCAGTCCAGAAATGAAAAAACCCCATGAGTGATCATGGGGTTTTTTGTTATGCGTGAAATCTGGCCCCTCACCCCAGCCCTCTCCCGAGGGAGAGGGAGCCGACCGAGGTGTATTAAGAGGTGCATCGACCTGAAGAATCCGGTCGATTTTGGATTCAACGCCAATCGTTCAAGTCGGCGTAACCCTGCAATATCCCCCAATCAGTTCCCTCTCCCTTTGGGAGAGGGTTAGGGTGAGGGGCTTGTCAGCATTTCCAGCGATTACATCGGCGCAGGCTGAATGATCTCAACCCAGTAGCCATCCGGATCCTTGATAAACGCCAGGCTCTTCATGCGGCCATCGGTCAAACGTTTCTGGAAATCACAACCCAGCTCTTCAAACCGTGCACAAGCAGCAACGATATCCGGCACCGAAATGCAGATGTGGCCAAAGCCACGCGGATCGGTGTTGCCGTTGTGGTAAGCGAAGTCGGCATCGTTTTCAGTGCCATGGTTGTGCGTCAGCTCCAGAATGCCTGGAATCGACTTCATCCACACGGTGCGAGCAGCAGCGTCGGCCGGGATCTGTGCTTTATCGACCAGTGCGAGGAAGTACAGGCTGAACTCGGCTTCCGGGAAATCGCGCTTTTCAACCAGCGAGAAACCCAGCACGCGGGTGTAAAAGTCCAAAGACTTGGTGATGTCTTTCACGCGCAGCATGGTGTGGTTAAAAACGAAGTTGCGGGTTGCGCTGTCTGGCGCGGCGGTGACGCCGGGGAAAGTGTTCAGTTCGTGCAGGCTCATGGGCCCTCCAATAACAATGGGCGAGTGAATGGGCGCAATGATACGCATGCCAAACGGCATCGCCAAACCCAAAGCGCGGGCTTGCCCTGTGTGCGGGCGGGCCTCAGACTTTGTGGTTCAACCTTTGAGTGCCTTTGGTAATGATCCGACCGTACAAATCCCTGTTGGTTTTCTTCGGCGTAGCCTTGATCAGCGCTGCAGCATTGGCCGATGCGCCGAGCATCACCTGGCCTGCGGGCTGGGAGGTGCAAACACTGACGGACGCCGCGCCGCAGGTTTCACGTCAGCGCGCAGTCAAAAATGACGCCGACGGCAATCAGGTGATGGTGATGGAGCTGACCATGACGCCAGTCGAGAGCGGTCACCAGGTCAACCTGCAAGGCGTGTTGCTGGAAATGCGCAAGTCGATACAGAAGGACTTTTTTCAGAGCGGCTATCAAAGTGTTTGCAACCGCGTGCATCCAGCGAATCTAGGCTCGTTGAGTGCACTTGAAACGACTTGTACGGTGACTGAAAACGGTCGTCATGTGCTGTCGCAAACTTTGGTCGCTGCGGTCGATGCGGACAAGGCTTATGTTCTTTCTTACGCGGGGCAGGCTGAGGTTTATAAGGCAAGCGCTGAGGAAATAGCGGCGGCTCGAAACAGCCTGAAACTTTAATTCGCCGTTCTGTGCTAGATACCCAAAGGCATTAAGCCGAAAGTTAATTTCGGCAGCGTTCGCAACATTCAGCCAAGAAACAATAGATGCAATTGACTCGTGCGCGTTACACGTCAATCGCAACTTGCTTGGCGACATTCGTTGCATTTGTTAGATATCGTCCAAAAAAAAGCCCTGCTTCTGCAGGGCTTTTGTGTTGGCGTGAGATTAACCGCGCAACCAGGAATCAACGGTGGCTGCACCGTATTGTTCTTTCCAGGCTTTCAGGCCGCGGTGGTTGCCGCCCTTGGTCTCGATCAGTTCGCCGGTGTGCGGGTTCTGATAAACCTTGACCACGCGTGCACGGCGGGTCTTAGGGGCTGCGGATGTTTGCAGGCCGGATTTTGACGGGTTCGGATCGAGAATGGAGATGATGTCCTTCAGGCCTTTGCCGTAGGTTTTCATCAGCCCCTGGAGCTTTTCTTCGAATTCGATTTCTTTCTTGAGCCCGGCATCGTTCTTCAGCGATTCCAGCTGCTTGAGCTGTTCCTGAAGGGCCTTTTCAGCTGCACGAAATTCAGCGAGTCTGGACAATATCTTTACTCCAATAATGTATTTGGCTGATACCAACCGCAAACAAAGCTATAAGCCAAGAGCCTTGTAGCGACTCGGTGATAATGGCTCACCTGCCAATTCTGCACAGGCAACAAAAATTGTAGTTGTTAATGCGTCAAGAGTAAATCCTGTTGTTGTCTTCATGTAACAACAGCGATCTTTTGTATCAATTTGGTGCGCGCCGTCGGCGCACCCGGCTTAAGCCCATTTAGTTAATGATGAGTTAATGCACTAATGAAGTCGGCAGCCGGCATGGGTTTTCCGTACAGATAACCCTGCTGGAAGTTAACGTTATGTGCGGTCAGGTAATCGGCCTGCGCTTGCGTTTCGACGCCTTCGGCAACAATACCCAGATCGAGCTTGGCAGAGAGTTCGATGATGAAATCGAGAATATGCCGCGACAGCGCATCAATACCGATCATGGCGACGAAGCTCTGATCGATTTTCAGGTAGTCGACATTGAATTTGCGCAGGTAACCGAGGCTCGAGTGTCCGGTACCGAAGTCATCAATGGCGATCTTCACCCCCAAAGTGTGCAATTGCTCGAACAGCTGACGAGTGATATCGGTGGGCTCGATCAGTTCGCGCTCGGTCAACTCAAGCACGAGCGTGATGCTGCCCGCAGTGAATGCCGAAAGAAACTCGCGGCAATCCTCGACCAGTTCCAGATCCTGGCAATGGTTGGCGGTGATGTTGATGCCAATGTGAAATGGCGCGACAAACGTCGACGACAAAGGGCCGAGGAGGGCGGCGGTCTGCTGCATCAATGCGCGGGTCATCGGCACGATCAGTCCGGAATGCTCGGCGAACGGAATGAACAGATCAGGCCGCACCAGCCCCTCTTTGGGATGGTTCCAGCGCATCAGCACCTCAGTGCCGGTCCATTTTTTACTGTCGCCATACACGACGGGTTGAAAGTACGGAATGAACTCACCGGCCTCCAGCGCACGTAACATTTCGTGGCTCGGCGAGGTCGAGCGCTTCTGCACGATGTGGCCAATCGCGCCGGAGACCACGCCGAAAAAGATCAGTAGGCTGAACAACGGTGGATATTCATCGCTCATGTAACGCCAGGTTTCACCTTCGGGGAATCCTGCACTCACACTGAAAGCATAGTGAGCAGAGTCACGCATGCTTTGCGCGACCGGCAATTCCGGCAGTGCGCCCTGATGAGTTTTGCCGTCGGCGGACAGCCAGTTATCGCCGACTTGCAGCAACAACAACGTGTCCCGACCAATGAGGCGCAGCACATTGCTCAAGTGGTAACCATCGAGGGTAGTCAAGGCGCCGCCGCGTCCTTCACTGAGGCGATAAATCAGCAGGGCGGTGTTGGGCGTCACCGGGTTGCCATTCATCAACCACAATTTGCCCTGCGCGTAATCGCCCGCATTGACGGGTTCACTGAACTCACCGAACAGCGAACTGCAATAAAGATTGTCGTCCCACACCAGATTAGTCGAGCGCACGAAAGGCCGGCGGGTGACTTGCTCGCGCAACGCCAGCGTGACCGACTTGCACGGTTGCCCGGCCAATGGCAGCAGCTGTCGCGCCGCTTGCGCAGTGTTATCAAGCATCAGGTCAAACTGACGCAACGCTTCTTCGGCCGTGTGCGCCGTGCTCTGCTGCAACGTGCGTTCGGCCTGCATGTAAAGAATCACGCTGCCCAGAATCACGGGAAGCAAACCGCTGAGCAGCGTCACGATAAGGCGCGTGCTGCGTTTGCGGCGGTGTCTGACGGTTAACGGCATGGGCGCTTCCTGTCGCAAATAAAGTGGAGCTCTTGAATGTAGGCCGGGCAACCGTGCGCCGCCGAAAAAGAGATCAGGCATAAGGGACGATAGATGGCGGATTGCGCTTGCGCCGCTCATCGGTGATGCATGAAGACCATGCCAGCGTCGAGCAAACGCTTCGGTGAGCATCAAGGGGCAGCAATGATACGGCATCTGCGGCTCTTTTCCGTCGGCCCGACACGGCGAATCAACAGGGCCGGCGGTGTTCGGCCCCGGTGCCGCGCAAGGGTTGAGCCTGATCAACCTGTGCAACAAACCCCTTGCGCCGGGCGCAAAAAAGCGGATTTTATAGGGAGGGCAGACAAGCCCATTTACGCTGTGTAGAATCGGGTTACGCATACAATAATAATCGTCTTCTGGCAGCAGAAGCCTCGCCCGCAAGAGCCTTGGGTCGACAATGAAGATATTCGGGTTTCAACTGATCTACGGTGACTTCCTCGCCCGCAGTGTGCGCGGCATCTCCTGTGCGCCGCCCACCGACCTCGCATGACTGACAAATAACCCTGGTTAATTGATAAGAAATGATGAGGCGTCACCATGACAGATTTATACGAAAACCCAATGGGCCTGATGGGCTTTGAATTCATCGAGCTTGCTTCACCGGTGCCGGGCACGCTGGAGCCGATCTTCGAGATCATGGGCTTCACCAAAGTCGCCACCCACCGCTCGAAAAACGTGCACCTGTACCGTCAGGGCGCGATCAACCTGATCCTCAACAACGAACCCAACAGCGTTGCTTCGTACTTCGCGGCCGAGCACGGCCCGTCCGTTTGCGGCATGGCGTTCCGTGTTAAAGACTCGCAAAAAGCCTACAACCGCGCACTGGAACTCGGCGCTCAACCGATCCATATCGAAACAGGCCCGATGGAGTTGAGCCTGCCGGCGATCAAAGGCATTGGCGGCGCGCCGCTGTACCTGATCGACCGTTTCGGCGAAGGCAGTTCGATCTATGACATCGACTTCGTGTTTATCGAAGGCGTTGACCGCAACCCGGTGGGCGCTGGCCTGAAGATCATTGATCACCTGACGCACAACGTGTATCGCGGTCGCATGGCTTACTGGGCGAACTTCTACGAGAAGCTGTTCAACTTCCGTGAGATCCGTTATTTCGACATCAAGGGCGAATACACCGGCCTGACCTCGAAAGCGATGACCGCGCCGGACGGTATGATCCGCATCCCGCTGAACGAAGAGTCGTCCAAGGGCGCCGGCCAGATCGAAGAGTTCCTGATGCAGTTCAACGGCGAGGGCATCCAGCACGTGGCGTTCCTCAGCGATAACCTCGTGGACACCTGGGATCGCCTGAAGAAAGTCGGCATGCGTTTCATGACTGCGCCGCCGGAAACCTATTACGAAATGCTCGAAGGCCGCCTGCCAAACCACGGCGAGCCAGTCGATGAACTGCAATCGCGCGGCATCCTGCTGGACGGTTCGTCCGAGTCGGGCGACAAGCGTCTGCTGCTGCAGATCTTCTCGGAAACCCTGATGGGCCCGGTGTTCTTCGAATTCATTCAGCGTAAAGGCGATGATGGTTTCGGCGAAGGTAACTTCAAGGCGCTGTTCGAATCGATCGAGCGTGATCAGGTGCGTCGTGGCGTGCTTGCGACTGAGTAATCCGCTGACGAAATGAAAAATCCCGGCCTGCAGAGATGCAGAGCCGGGATTTTTTTTGGATTCGCACAAATCAATTGTGGGAGCGGGCTTGCTCGCGAAGGGGGCGTGCCTGTTGAACTAAATGGCGACTGACACGACGCTTTCGCGAGCAAGCCCGCTCCCACATTTTGAACTGTGCAGGGCTCAGGGACGGCGTTGACGCATCAGGTGTTTAAAGCCTTCGAACACCAGCACAACCACCGCCAGCCAGATCGGAATGTACGTCAGCCATTCCCCCGACTTGATGCTCTCACCCAGCAACAACGCCACGCCGAGCAACAACACCGGCTCAACGTAACTCAACAATCCAAACAGACTGAACGGCAGCAAACGGCTGGCAATGATGTACACCACCAGCGCCGATGCACTGATCAAACCGAGCAGCGGAATTAGCCACATCAGCCCCGGGTATTGATCGAACACGCCGAAACCTTGCTCGCCACCCTGCACAAACCAGTAGGCAATTGGCAGCATGAGCGTCATGTCGACCCACAAACCACCGAGGTGATCGGTCTTCAGGTATTTGCGCAGCACGAAGTACAGCGGATAGCCGATCACGACCACCAGCGTCGCCCAGGAAAATCCGCCGACCTGATACAACTCGTTCAACACGCCGAGACTGGCGAAGAACACCGCAATCTTTTGCAGGTACGACAGGCTTTCGCCGTAGGCAATTCGCCCGGTCAGCACCATCGCCAGCGGCAGCAGGAAGTAGCCCAGCGAGACATCAAGGCTGTAGCCGTTGAGCGGCGCCCACATGAACAGCCACAGTTGCACGCCGAGCAGGGCGGCCGAGACGATCAGGCCGGCGATCAACTTTGGCTTCGCGGCCATCAGCCGAACCAGCTCCACCACCCGCCGCCATTCACCGGACACCAGCATGAACACGGTCATGCACGGCACAGTGAGCAGCATCCGCCAGCCAAAGATTTCCACGCCACTCAACGGGGTGAGCAGCGAGGTGTAGTAATACATGACGGCAAACAGCACCGAGGCCGAAACCGATAAAGCGATACCTTTAGACAAACTGTCCTCGCGGGTGGGTGATCAAACGGGGCGCGAAGGATACGTGGTTTTTGTGCTGAATATTGCGCAAGCGCTCAATATTTCCCACATCTTGAGTGTAAGCATAGAACCTGTGGGAGCGGGCTTGCTCGCGAATGCGTCGGCAAGATTAATATCTTGGTTGCCTGATACACCGCTTTCGCGGGCAAGCCCGCTCCCACATTGGATTTGTGTTGAAGCCAAGTGTATTTTTTAGGCCTGATGCGGTTTACGGCCAGACACAAAATGGCTCACATCGTTGAAGCCCGGCGTCGAGGCATGTCCCGGTGTCACCAGCGAATCGATAAATGCTTCATCCTCCCCGGTGATTTTCACCGCCTGCGCCTTGGTGTACGCATCCCATTGCTCTTCAGTCCGAGGCCCGACAATCGCCGAGGTCACTGCACCGTTGTTCAACACCCAGGCAATCGCAAACTCAACCATGCCGACACCACGCTGTTCCGTGTACTGCTGAATTTGTTGAGCAATACGCAACGATTCCACGCGCCATTCGGTTTCCAGAATGCGTTTGTCCTGACGCCCGGCGCGGCTGTTGGCGTCTGGCGTTGTGTCCGGCGCGTACTTGCCGCTGAGCACGCCACGGGCGAGCGGGCTGTAAGGCACCACGCCGAGGCCGTAAGTTTGCGCGGCAGTGATCTGCTCGGTCTCGGCCTGACGATTGACGATGTTGTACAGCGGTTGGCTGATCACAGGGCGATCGACGCCGAGTTGGTCAGCGATGCGAATCACCTCGGCAATCCGCCAGCCACGGTAGTTCGACAGGCCCCAGTAGCGAATTTTGCCCTGACGAATCAGATCGCCAATCGCTGACACGGTCACTTCCAGCGGCGTGTTGTGGTCTTCGCGGTGCAGGTAATAGATGTCGAGGTAGTCGGTGCCGAGCCGCGTCAGGCTCGCATCAATTCCATTGAAAATATGTTTGCGGCTCAAACCGCTGCGGTTCGGCACGCCGTCCACCGGGCCGAAACCGACCTTGGTCGCCAGCACCCAGTCATGGCGATGACGGGCAATCGCTTCACCGACAATTTCTTCGGAGCGGCCCTGGGTGTAAACGTCGGCGGTGTCGATAAAGTTGATGCCCTGATCCCAGGCCTTGTCGATGATGCGCAACGAATCTTCGGCGCTGGTTTGTTCGCCAAACATCATCGTGCCGAGGGTGAGGGTGGACACCTTTAACCCCGAGTGACCCAGTGTGCGATAGCTCATGCCGACATCCTTTTATCGGTGGGAAAGCGTTAATCAAATACCAGAAGCGTGGTGCGGGGCAAAGTGAATTGTTGTGCTCGTTTAACGCAAAAAGATCGCAGCCTGCGGCAGCTCCTACAGGAAACGTATTCCAAGGCAGGAGCTGCCGCAGGCTGCGATCTTTTGACCTTTGCTGCTATTTAAGCCCGCAACGTCCGCGTCATGCGCAACGCCAGCAAACTCCCGCCGACAATCACACCCGCCAGCAGATACAGCGCCGCATCGGTCGAACCGGTGCTGTCCTTGACCCAACCCACCAGGTACGGGCTGAGGAACCCAGCCATTTGCCCCATCGAGTTGATCAACGCCAGACCACCGGCAGCAGCACCTGCGCTCAGCATCGCTGTCGGCACCGGCCAGAACATCGGCAAACCGGTCAGCGCGCCCATGGTCGCAATGGTCAGGCCAAGAATCGCAATCGCCGGGTTAGCCGCGAAATTCACCGCAATCACCAGACCGATCGCGCCCATCAGCATCGGCACCACCAAGTGCCAGCGACGTTCTTTGCGCAAGTCCGCCGAGCGGCCGACTACCAGCATAAATACCGCTGCCAGCAGATACGGGATCGCGCTCAACCAGCCGATCACCAGGTTATCGCTGAAGCCAAGGTTTTTGATGATCGATGGCAGCCAGAAGTTGATCGCGTACACGCCGCTCTGGATGCAGAAGTAGATCAGGCCGAAGGCCCAGATCGCCGGGTTCTTGAACACTGCGAGCAACGAGTCGGACGTGGTCTTCGGCTTGTTCGCCAGATCTTCAGCCTGATCCGCCTCAAGCACTGCGCGCTCATGCGGGGTCAGCCACTTGGCGTTGGCGAAGCTGTCGCTCAGCAGGAAATAGGCGAGGGCGCCGAGCACCACGGTTGGAATGCCTTGCAGCAGGAACATCCACTGCCAGCCGGCCAAACCACCTTGGCCGGCGGCGAAGTGGTTGAGAATCCAGCCGGAAAAAGGGCTGCCGAGCAAACCGGAAACCGGGATCGCCGACATGAACAGCGCCATGATCCGGCCGCGACGGAACGTCGGGAACCACTGCGAGAGATACAGCACGACGCCCGGGAAGAATCCGGCTTCGGCCGCACCGGTAAACAGGCGCAGGGTGTAGAACTCGGTAGGTGTGGTGACGAACAACAGGCAGGTCGACAGCGTGCCCCAGGTGATCATCATCACCGCAATCCAGCGCCGCGGACCGAACTTGGTCAGCGCCAGGTTGCTCGGCACGCCGCACAGCACGTAACCGATGAAGAAAATACCGGCACCGAGGCCGTATACGGTTTCACTGAATTTCAGCGCGTCGAGCATCTGCAGTTTGGCAAATCCAACGTTGACCCGGTCGAGGTAGTTGAACAAGTAGCAGATGAAGATGAAGGGGATTAAACGCAGGGTGATGCGTTTATAAACGGCATTTTTATCGTCGTCTTTGGTCTGGGTAGCTGCGGCGCTGTGCGACATAGCGGCTCTCTCTTTATTATGATTTTTTGCGATGCACAGGTTAACGTTGATCGCCCCGAGAGTCTCGGTCACCTGTGGCCGGATTGTCTTTGTGCCTGAGCACAGGGTTTGCCGCCAGACCCTGTGCGGCTGAACAACTGTCAGTGCCAGAAAATAAGGATTGCCGCCGTTATGTTCGAACTCGATCACGACCTTGCCCAGGACATCGTCGACCGGGCCATGGCCATTTTGCCCTACAACGTCAATGTCATGGACAGCCAGGGTCTGATTCTGGGCAGTGGCGAACCGGAGCGCATCAACACTCGTCACGAGGGTGCGCAACTGGTGTTGGCCAACGGTCGCGTGGTCGAAATCGATGCGCAGACGGCGGTGCATCTCAAGGGCGTGCAGCCGGGGATCAACCTGCCGCTGCTGCTCGATCAGCGTTTGATCGGCGTGCTCGGCATCACCGGCGAGCCGGAATTGCTGCGCACTTACGCCGAGTTGGTGCGCATGACCGCGGAAATGCTCGTCGGCCAACGCAATCAGCAGGCCGAGCAGCAATGGCGGCGTCAGCGTTGTGATGATCTGCTGGCGTTGCTGTTGAGTGAGGCGGGGGATTCGCCGCGCTTGGTTGATGAGGCGCAGCAACTGGGGCTCAAACCGCAATTGACGCGGATCCCGTATCTGTTCGAATTGGGTCTGGAGCATGGGCCGGGGCAGACGGTCGAGGCGCTGAGCGCGTGGCTGACCTCGCGCTATCCGGACAGTTGGTGCGTGAGTTCGGCGAAGACCTCGCTGCTGTGGTGTCGGCCGGCGAGCCAGAACGTCGAGCATGATCGCTTGCTGGAAAAACTCGATGGCCTCGGCTGGAAGGTGTTGCGCATTGCGGTCGGCGGGCAGGCGGACGGCCTTGGCGGGTTGCGGCGTTGTTATCGTCGCGTGGGAGATTTGCTGGCTTATGGTCGCGAGGTGTTGCCGCACTCGCGTTTGCTGACGCTCAATCGTTATCGATTGCCGGTGATGTTGTGGCGACACCGCAACGATGATGCGCTGGATGAGTTGCTCAAACCGCTGCGCAAGGTCATCGCCAAGGACGCTAACGGCCAGTTATTGGCGACGCTGCGCAGTTGGTGCGAGCACGACGGGCAGAGTCAGGCCTGTGCGGATGCGCTGGGGATTCATCGCAATAGTCTGCGATATCGAATGGAGCGGATTGCCGAGCTCAGTGGGGTTGATCCGCTGAGGCTGGATGGGATGTTGGCGCTTTATCTTGGGGTGCAGCTGCTTCCCCAGACTGACTCAAACCCTCTGTAGGAGCTGCCGAAGGCTGCGATCTTTTAAAAGCAAAATCAAAAGATCGCAGCCTGCGGCAGCTCCTACACGGGCGTATGCAACCTGCTTTTGTGAAAATGAACAATAAACGCCCGCGCCACTTGTGCAGCGGACAGGCGTCAATGCGCATGCCGACTGGCAGCATGAGGGGCATTGGAACTGGAGAATTCGCATGAAAATCGTCATCGCCCCCGATTCGTTCAAGGACAGCCTGAGTGCCCAAGGCGTTGCCGAAGCCATTGCCCTTGGCCTGGCGCAAGTCTGGCCGCAAGCCACTTTGGTGAAATGCCCGATGGCCGACGGTGGCGAAGGCACGGTCGAGTCGATTCTCGCGGCCTGCGAAGGCGAACTGCGCCGCACCCGCGTGCGTGGCCCGTTGGGCGCGCCGGTTGAGGCGGCGTGGGGCTGGTTGCCGCATAACCACACCGCGATTATCGAAATGGCCGAGGCCAGTGGTTTGCAATTGGTGCCGCCGGGGCAGCGCGATGCGTGCATCAGCAGCACGTTTGGCACCGGTGAATTGATTCGTGCCGCGCTGGATGCCGGCGCGCAACGGGTGATTCTGGCGATTGGCGGCAGTGCGACCAATGACGCGGGTGCCGGTGCGATGCAGGCGTTAGGCGTGAAATTGCTCAATGCGCAAGGACAGGCGTTGGTGCCGGGCGGTTTGGCACTGGCGCAACTGGCGCGACTGGATCTGAGTGACCTTGATCCGCGTCTGGCCGCTGTGCGTTTCGACATTGCCGCCGACGTGAACAATCCGCTGTGCGGCCCGCACGGTGCCTCTGCGATCTTCGGCCCGCAGAAAGGTGCTTCACCGACGCAGGTTCAGCAACTGGATCAGGCCCTCGGCCATTTCGCCGAATTGTGCGCGCAGGCGTTGGGCAAAGACGTTCGTGATGAGCCGGGCAGCGGCGCAGCGGGTGGACTGGGTTTCGCCGCCAAGGCGTTTCTTGGCGCACAGTTTCAGGCTGGCGTTGAAGTGGTGGCCGAACTGGTTGGTCTCGCCGAAGCAGTGAAAGGTGCGGATCTGGTGATCACCGGGGAAGGGCGTTTCGATGCGCAGACCTTGCGCGGCAAAACCCCGTTTGGCGTGGCGCGGATTGCCAAGCAACACGACGTGCCGGTGATCGTCATCGCTGGCACCTTGGGCGAGGGCTATCAGGAACTCTACGATCACGGCATCGATGCCGCATTTGCCGTGACCAGCGGCCCGATGACGCTGGAACAGGCGTGCGCCGAAGCGCCGCGTTTGCTGCGTGAACGCGCCACCGATATCGCGCGCGTCTGGCAGATGGCTCACCATAATTTCTAAACCGCAAACAGAACCCCTGTGGCGAGGGGATTTATCCCCGTTCGGCTGCGCAGCAGTCGCAATACCTGTACGCGCGGTTTACCTGACAGATTGCTGGGGGCCGCTTCGCAGCCCAACGGGGATAAATCCCCTCGCCACAGGGGGGCGTTGGTGTTTCATTGCTGAAACAATCGGAAAAATATTTGCGCTTTACCCGCAACCTTCCTCAAGCCTGGCCGATACAGCAATCAGGCGAGCACAAGAATTCTAAAACAGTGACGCCGGACTGAAGCCCACCCCACGGGCCAGTGATCAGGGCATGGACGCTCGTCGCTTCTATCATCTGAGAGTCCAACTATGTCCTTGCGCAACTTGAACATCGCCCCGCGTGCTTTCCTCGGTTTTGCTTTTATCGCCTTGTTGGTGATCGTGCTCGGCGTGTTCGCCGTCAATCGCATGACCACCATCCGCCAGGCCTCCATCGACATGGAAACCAATCAGTTGCCTAGCGTCGGTTATCTCGGTGTTGTGACCGAGAACGTCCTGCGCCTGCGCATTTTGTCGTTTCGGGTGTTAGTCAATCGTGAGCCGGCGAGTTTGCAAGAAGCGCAAACACGAATCGGCGTGCTCGTCGACAAGGTTCGCAGCGCTCAGGCCAGCTATGCCGCATTGCCGGCCGGCGGCGAAGAACTCGCGCAGTACAAGGCGTTCTCCGCGACGCTCGACAATTACATGCAAGCGCAAAGTCAGATGATGGAGCTGTCGCGTCAGGACAAGGTCGATGAGATGCGCACCCTGATCAACACGCGGATCAAGGACGGCACCGACCAGATGGGCGAACAGCTCAACAAACTGATCGCAATCAACGCCACTGACGCGAAAACTGCGTCCAGCCAGGCAGGCAAATATTACGACAGCGCTATCACCGGCATCATTATCGTCGCGGTAGTTGCCTCCCTTGCCACAGTGTTGCTGGCGCTGTTGCTGACCCGCAGCATCGTCACCCCGTTGAATCGCGCCGTGCTCGCGGCGCAAACCATTGCCGACGGCAACCTGAGCAAAACCATCGAAGTCGACGGCAACGACGAACCGGCGCGTCTGCTTCAGGCCCTGGCGTCGATGCAGACCAACCTGCGCAAAACCATCGAACAGATCGCCGGTTCCGCCACGCAACTGGGTGCGGCCGCCGAAGAACTCAGCGCGGTCACCGAAGAAGCCTCCCGTGGCCTGCAACAGCAAAACAACGAAATCGAGCAAGCCGCCACCGCTGTCAACGAGATGACCGCCGCCGTCGAAGAAGTCGCGCGCAATGCCGTCTCGACCTCCGAAGCCTCGAACCAGTCGACGCAAGCCGCCCGCGAAGGTCGCGATCAAGTGGTGAAAACCGTCGACGCGATTCAGACCATGACCCACGACGTGCAGAACACCGCGCACATGATCGAAGGCCTGGCTACGCAAGGTCGCGACATCGGCAAAGTACTCGACGTGATCCGCGCCATCGCCGAACAGACCAACCTGCTCGCGCTCAACGCCGCCATCGAAGCCGCCCGTGCCGGTGAGGCCGGTCGTGGTTTTGCCGTGGTGGCCGACGAAGTCCGCGCTTTGGCCCATCGCACCGCGCAGTCGACGCAGGAAATCGAAAAAATGGTCGCCGGTATCCAGAACGGCACCGGTGAAGCGGTCTCGTCAATGCAGCAAAGCAACCAGCGTACCCAATCCACCCTGGAAATGGCCCGCGCTGCCGGTGTGGCACTCGAGCAAATCACCCAGTCGATCCACCAGATCAACGAGCGCAATCTGGTCATCGCCAGCGCCTCGGAAGAACAGGCGCAAGTCTCGCGCGAAGTCGATCGCAACCTGGTCAACATCCGCGACCTGGCCACGCAATCGGCTGCCGGGGCCAACCAGACCAGCGCCGCGACGCATGAATTGTCGCGTCTGGCAGTGGATTTGAATGCGATGGTGGCGCGTTTTGTGATTTGAGATAGGGTGAAGGCAGGAATCCGCGCCATCAGGAGACGTACATGCGCTATTCAGCCTTGACCCAACGAATCGCCGGGGAGGGAGCCGCTGCCTGGCAGATTCACGACCGCGCGCTGGAGCTGCGCGCCGAGGGGGTCGATGTTTTGTTGTTGAGTGTGGGGGATCCGGATTTCGATACGCCGTTGCCGATCATTCACGGTGCCATCGACAGTTTGTTGGCCGGCGACACGCATTATTCCGAAGTACGTGGCCGTACGGAGTTGCGTAAGTTGATTGCCGAGCGGCATCGGCGACGCAGTGGTCAGGCCGTCGATGCTGACAATGTGATCGTCATGCCCGGTGCGCAATGTGCGGTGTATTCGGTGGCGCAATGTCTGCTGGATCCCGGCGACGAGGTGATTGTCGCTGAGCCGATGTACGTGACTTACGAAGGGGTGTTTGGTGCTTGCGGGGCGAAAGTCGTGCCGGTGCCGGTGCGGCCGGAGAACGGTTTTCGCGTGGATCCTGCCGATGTCGCTGCGCGCATCACGCCGAAAACCCGCGCCATGTTGCTCAACAGTCCGAACAATCCCAGCGGCGCGAGCCTGTCATTGCTGATCTGGCAGGAACTGGCGGCGCTGTGTATTCGTCATGATCTGTGGCTTATCAGCGACGAGGTTTACAGCGATCTGCTCTATGAAGGACAGCACGTCAGCCCGGCAAGTTTACCGGGCATGGCTGAGCGCACGGCGACGATCAATAGTCTGTCGAAATCCCATGCGATGACCGGGTGGCGCATCGGTTGGACGATCGGGCCTAAGTCGTTGGCCGAGCATTTGGTCAATCTGTCGTTGAGCATGTTGTTCGGGCTGCCGGACTTTGTGCAGAAAGCGGCAGAGGTGGCGCTGGCGACAGATTTGCCGGAGGTGACGCAGATGCGTGAGGAGTATCGCTTGCGCCGGGATCTGGTCTGCGATCGCTTGCGCGGATGCCCGGGTTTGCACCCGATCCGGCCGGATGGCGGGATGTTTGTGATGGTCGATGTGCGCCAGACCGGATTGGGCGCGCAGGCATTTGCTTCGCAGTTGCTCGAAGGTTATGGGGTTTCGGTGTTGGCGGGTGAGGCGTTCGGGCCGAGCGCGGCGGGGCATATTCGCATCGGGCTGGTGGTGGATCGGGTGAAACTGGCGGATGCCTGTGCGCGGATTGCGTTGTGTGCGGCGCAGCTTTTACAGGTACGCAGTGCCTGATGGATTTGTGTTGCTTTCACCGGCCTCTTCGCGAGCAAGCTTTGCTCCTACAGGTGCAATGCTGATCTGCATTTGTAGGAGCAGAGCTTGCTCGCGAAGGCGGCTTTGAAAGCGCTACAAAACCTCAGCCCTGCCAGGCAGTTGGATTCACCAGATTCGCCGGTTTCTGCCCAGCCAATGCCGCGAGCAGATTCTCCACAGCACACCGCGCCATCGCTTCGCGCGTCTCATGCGTGGCTGAACCCATGTGCGGCGTTGCCACCACATTGCTGAGCTGCAACAACGGCGAATCATGATTGAGCGGCTCTCGCTCAAACACATCCAGCCCCGCCGCACGAATGCGGTTGTTACGCAGCGCATCAATCATCGCCGTCTCATCAACCACCTTGCCCCGCGAGATGTTGATGAAAATGCTCTCTGGCCGCATCAATGCAAACTGATCAGCACCGATCAAGCCTTCGGTCTGCGCCGTCAGCGGCAAGGTCAGGCAAATGAAATCGGCCTGCTGCAACAAGTCTTCAAGGCTTCGATACTGCGCAGCAAATCGCGCCTCAACCGCCGGTTTACGCGAATTGCTGTGATAGATCACCGGCATGCCAAAACCGAAATGCCCGCGCTGCGCCAACGCCTCGCCGATGCGGCCCATGCCGATAATCCCCAGCGTCTTGCCATGCACATCGGTGCCGAAATGCGCCGGGCCGATGTTTCGGCTCCATTGACCACCGCGCACCATGTTCGCCAGTTCCACCACACGGCGAGCAGCGGCGAGGATCAGGGCAAAACCGGTGTCGGCAGTGGTTTCGGTGAGGACATCCGGGGTGTTGGTCAGCAGGATCTTTCGTTGACTCAGGTAATCAATGTCGTAGTTGTCGACGCCCACCGAAACACTGGCGATGGCCTCCAGTTGCGGCGCCAGATCAAGCAGCGCCGCATCCAGTTTCAGACTGGCGCCGAGCAAACCCTGGGCACGGGGCAGGGCGTCACGCAATTGCATGAGGCCGTCGGCATCGAGGCTGTTGATCAGCGTGACTTCGGACTGCTCTTGCAGGCGCGCCATCAGCGCGGGCGACAGTTTTTTGTACAACACGACGTGTTTTTTCATGGCAGAAATCTCTTCAGGAGTGAGCCGGCACGGCGCGCGTGGCCACGGCTTTGGCGACGACGCGATCACTGGCGCCGGGCTTGAGGAAAATCGTCAGCACCACCGACAGCAGCAACGCGCCGCTCATCAACAAATACGAGGCGCCGGGCGAACCGGTGGAGCTGTTCAAGTAACCGACCAGGTACGAGCCGCCGAACGAGCCGAGCGCACCCATGCTGTTGATCAACGCCATCGCGCCGCCCGCGACATTGGCCGGCAGAATCTCCGGAACGATTGCGAAGAACGGCCCGTAAGGCGCGTACATGCAGGCGCCGGCGATCACCAGCAACGTGTACGACCACCAGAAATGTTCCGCGCCCAGCGCGTAGGAGCCGTAGAACGCAATGGAGGCAATCAGCAGCGGCGGCCAGACGAAACGTTTGCGCTTTTGCAGTTTGTCCGAGCCCCACGACACCACCAGCATGCCGATCACCGCCGCCAGATATGGCAGCGCCGACAGCCAGCCGGCCTCGATCATGTCCATTTCTGCGCCGGCCTTGAGGATCGACGGCAGCCACAATACGAAGCCGTAAACACCGATGCTCCAGCAGAAAAACTGCAGCGCGAGAATGATGACTTTTGGCGAACGGAATGCTTCGGCGTAGTTTTTCACCGCTTTGATGCCGACCTGTTCGGCGGCGAGGGCGCTTTCCAGATCGTGCTTTTCCTCGTCGCTGAGCCACTTGGCCTGGGACGGACGATCATCGGCCAGACGCCACCAGATAAATGCCCAAAGCACCGCCGGCAGACCTTCGATGATGAACATCCAGCGCCAGCTGAAATGCTGCACCAGATAGCCCGACACCACCGACATCCACAGCATGGTCACCGGGTTGCCGAGGATCAGAAAGGTGTTGGCGCGCGAGCGTTCGGCGCGGGTGAACCAGTGGCACAGGTAGACCAGCATCGCCGGCATGACGGCGGCTTCGACCACTCCGAGCATGAAGCGGATGACGATCAGCCAGTAAGCGTTGGAGACCACACCGGTCAACGTGGCGAGGCCGCCCCAGAGGATCAGGCTGACGAAAATCAGCTTCTTCACGCTGTGTTTTTGCGCGTAGATCGCGCCCGGCACCTGGAAGAAAAAGTAGCCGAGGAAGAACAGTGCACCGAGCAGGGAGGACAGGCCCGGGGTGATCATCAAGTCAGCGGCCATGCCCGAAGCAGCGGCGAAACCGTAGTTGGCGCGATCGAGGTACGCCAGGCTGTAGGTGATGAACACGATGGGCATGATGTACCACCAGCGGCGGGCGGCGAGGGTTGCGGTTTTCATGGCGTTGCTCCTGAGCTTGTTGTTTTTGTCGCAGCAGGTTCAAATTTATGTAGCGCTTATGCGGGCCTCTTCGCGAGCAAGCCCGCTCCCACAGGGGACTGCATTCCAAATGTGGGAGCGGGCTTGCTCGCGAAAGCGGTTTCAAATTCAACGGATAACTCCAGGCGAGTCGGCAAACCCTCCATATCCCCGCGACTCTGCACCGCTCGACTGCCAATCCAGTTCGCCCGCTGCACGGCCTCGGCAAAACTCTGATGCTCGAGCAAAGCGCTGATCATCCCGACCGCAAAACCGTCACCGGCGCCGACCGTATCGACCACCTGCGCCACCGGCACACCGTCGACAAAACCCTGAGTCTGCTGCGTGCGGTAATAGGCACCCTGCGGGCCGAGTTTGATCGCCACGGCTTCTGCACCCTGATCGAGATAGAACGCGGCAATGTCCGCCGGATCATCAAACCCGGTGAGCAAACGACCTTCGCTCAACCCTGGCAGCACCCAGTGGGCGAGGGCGGCGAGGCGGTTGATCTCGCTGATCATCTCGCGCTCGCTGGCCCACAGGCTTGGGCGCAGGTTGGGATCGAACGACACGCTGCGTCCGGCATTGCGCATGCGCGTCATCAGTTCGAAGGACATTTCCCGTGCCGTGGCGGACAGCGCTGGCGGAATGCCGGTGGCGTGCAGATGGCGCGCACTGAGCAGCGTTTCGTTGATCGAACGCGGCGATAAGTGACTGGCCGCCGAACCGCGACGGAAGTATTCGACCTGCGGATCGCTGCCATCGTCACTGCGCGACTTGAACTGAAACCCGGTCGGGTGTTGCGGATCGACCGCGACATGGCTGCAATCCAGACCTTCATTGGCCAGCGTCTGCACCACGAAGCGACCGAGCGAATCATTGCCAACACGGCTCAGCCACGCGACGTTGAAACCCAGCCGCGACAGGCCGATGGCGACGTTACTGTCGGCGCCGGCAATGCGCTTGTGAAACTGTTCGACGGTGGCCAGATCACCGCTCTGCTCGGCGACCAGCATCGCCATGGTTTCGCCGAACGAGAGAATATCGATCTCAGACATGAGCAGGCTCCAGACGGGATTGGCCGAGGCGGGCGAGGGCGGCGACGTGTTCAGTGGTCAGTTGCACCAGGTCTTCGCCTTGCAGCGGGTATTCAGCGGCGCGCATAACGCCTTGGGCCATGTGCCGCAGCAGTTGTTCCCACACGTACAGGTCGGTGGCGGCGGGCGGCACGGCGACCAGTTTGCCGTCGGCGCGGCGGGCCACGGCTTTGCAATGCACGTAACCGACATGACGCCCCAACAGCCGCGCGGCGCTGGCGGCGGACTGGTCTTGCCACTGCCAGTTGCCGATGTCGAAGGTCATCTTGATAGGCAGGTTGTGCTGTTCGACGGCGGTGAAAAAACGTTGAAACGGCTCGATGCGACCGCCGTGCAGGGTTTGATCGTTCTCGACCAGCAGTTGCACCGGACTCTGTTGCAGGCGCTGGGCCAAGGCTTGCAGGTCGTTGGTGTCGGTGAAGTAGCCGAGGGAGACCTTCAGCCATTTCGAACCGAACGCTTCGGTGTGTTGCAACGCGTTGATCAGCTCCGGGTTGGGCTGCGCGTGGCCGGCGAGCCACAGTTCGGTCGGCGAGGAGTAGATGCTTTCCAGGCCTAAAACCTGAGTGGCTTCGGCGAGTTGCGCGGGGACTTCTCGGGTGAGCAATTCCTCGCGCCATTCGATGCGATCGGCACCGGCGGCGGCCAGTACATCGATGAAAAAGTCTTGTCCGCGCTGGCGCACGAGCTCGGCGCCATAGCTGGACAGGCTGATGGAAACGGCGGGTTTATTCATTGTTATTGACCTCTGAAACCGGTTTCATTTTTGTTCAAAAAAATATCATGTGGTTTTTGTGCTGAGCCTTTAGGGCCTCTTCGCGAGCAAGCCCGCTCCCACATTTGAAATGCGATCCCCTGTGGGAGCGGGCTTGCTCGCGAAGGGGCCATCACACTCACCGCAAATCCCCCCGGGTCGACCCACGCTCAACCAACATCGGCGCAAAATCCAGCACCCGTACCGCCGCATCATCCCCACGCAAGCGCTTGAGCAAACAGTCAAACGCCCGCGCGCCAATCTCTTCAGTGGGCTGGGCCAGCGCGGTAATTCCGCTGCCCACCAATGGATACCAATCCAGATCATCCAGCGCGATCAGCCCGACATCCTCAAACAAGCGGCAGCCGATTTCCTTCAACGCGCGGGTGCTGGCCAACGCCGCCACGCCATTGGCGCAGAACAGCGCTTTAGGGCCAGCAGATGAAGTTTTCAAAAAGGTTTGCAGTTCGGCGGCAAGGTCGTCGGAGGTCTCCAGCACTGCGCCATTCAGCTTCGAGCGCTGGGCGATCTGTTGCTGAAAACTGCTGACTCGCTCGATCCGCGAACTGGTGCCGTCGTAGGGCTCAGTCACCAGCAGCACCTCTTGATAGCCGCGTTGCTCAAGGTGGGTGAGGGCCATTTCCACGGCGTGCGGGTTGTTCAACCCGACCATGTCGCTGTCGAGCCCGTCGACTTTGCGATCCACCAGCACCATCGGCATTTCACGGTGCAGTTCGTGCAATTCGTCGCGATGATGACCCAGGGTGTTCACGATCAAGCCTTCGATGTTGTACGAGCGCAGCAGCGCGAGGTGCTGGCGTTCCTGCTCGTCATCGCGGTCGGTGTTGCACACCACCAGGCTGTAGCCGTGCGCACGGCAGGCGGTTTCCACCCCGTGCATCACGGCAATTGAATAAGGGTTGCGGATATCGGCGACGAGCATGCCGATCAGGCGCGTGCGCCCTCGTTTCAGACCACGAGCCATTTGATTCGGGCGATAGCCGAGTTCAGCGATTGCCTGTTCGATGCGCAGGGCAATGGCATCGGAAAGCAGGGCGCGGTCTTCGCCGATGAAGCGCGAGACACTGGCCTTGGAAACGCCAGCGCGCTCGGCAACGTCAAGCATGGTCACGCGGCTGCGCTGGGCGGCGGAAAAGTCGTTCACGGTCTGAAACCTTGTTATTGGATTTATAGGTTCAGTCGCTGTGAGAGGCGCTGAAACCGGTTTCAGGAAACACCAGAATCAAATCGTCCGTCAAGTAAATGATCGCCGCGCGGTGTATGAGCACCGACGAGCGGCGCTTAAATCAACACGCTCAGCCATGCCGAACAGAGCAGCAGAACCGCCATCAAACGGTTGAACCGTTGCAACGCGCGCGGTGAGCGCAACCACCGTGCAGAGCCGGCGCCGAGCAGCGCCCAGATGCCCAAACAAGGAAGCGAGATCAGGAAAAACAGCAGTGACAGGATCACCACATGCGCCATTCGGGCTTCACCGTTGTCGGCAAAGACGCTGACCACGGCCAACGCCATCATCCAGGTCTTCGGATTGATCAATTGCAAACTGGCCGCTCCCGCCAGCCCTAATCGAGCCCCTGTTTGTTGTGTATTCAGTTCTACGGCGGGCGCACGAAATATCTGCCAGGCCAAGTAACTCAGCCAGGCCACGCCGATCCACTGCATGGCTTTCCGTACGCCGGGTAATTCCGTCAACGCCGAGCCGGCGCCACTGCCGACCACCAACACCAGCAACGCCGCCGCCGCGCAGGCGCCGAAAATGATTGGCAATGCGGCAACGAGACCGTAACGGGCGCTGTTGCTCAGCACCAGAATATTGGTCGGGCCGGGGGTAATCGAGGCGACAAACGCGAACAGCAAAAAGGGCAGTAACGTCGGGAAAGTAGAGAGCATCGCAGGCAAACTTCCTTGAAGATCGATAAGCCGATCTTCAGTGCTTGCCCGCTGCCATGTCTGGAAGATTTGAGCAGCGATTGCGATACATCGCCGGGGTCAGGCCGTAAGCGCGCACGAACCAGCGACCGAGATGGCTTTGATCAGAAAAACCCAGTTCCACCGCCACCGCAGCCGGTTGCTCGCCGCTGGCTAACAGACGCCGTGCCTTCGCCAGGCGCAGTTGCACCAGATAGGCGTGGGGCGCCAGTCCATACGCAGCCTTGAAGGCGCGGGTCAGGCGAAAGCGGTCAACACCGATAGCGGCCGCCACTTGCTCCAGGCCAATGTCCTGATGCGCGTGGGCATGCAAATAGTCGCGAGCTTTTTGCGCCACCAGCGGCAAGCGTGGGTCAGCGCCGTAACGCGTGCGCCAGTGCAAATGGCGGGTGAGTTGGCCGAGTAGATTGTCCAGCGCAGTCTGACGGACAATTTTCAGCTCGCCACCGTGCAGCGTCTGAAAGGCCATTTGCGTGGCCTGCATCAGTTGCGGATCGGTGATCAAGGTATTGGCGACACTCAGTTGGCTATTGAGCGGAGCATCTTCGAACAGGGCGCCAAGTTCGCGTTCGATCCACGCCGGATCGAGATACAGCATGCGATAGGTGAAGCCGCCCTCGGTGGGCGCGTCGCCGTCATGAATATCGCCCGGCTCCAGCAGAAACACTTTGCCCGGCGTGCTCTGGTGCTTCGTGCGCCGACAGTTGAATTGCTGCACGCCTTGTTCGGTGATGCCGACCAGATAGCTGTCATGCCAATGCGGATCGTAAGCATGGCCCTTGAAATGCGCGCGCAGAGTCTCGATGCCGGTGTCGGCATCCTGGGCCAGATCGATCCAGTTTTGAGAGTCCATGCCGCACCTGTCGGGCAAAGTTTCGGGCAATTTAGCGCTGCTGTTGGCGAGTCGCCTAGAAGATTTGTGCAGCGCTCAACCAAACAGACCGGCAGCAATGTTGATCGAGAAACCCAGAATCGCCGTGTTGAACACGAAACCGAGTAACGATTGCAACAGCACGATCTTGCGCAGTTGCCGGGTCGCCACGCCCACGTCAGAGGTTTGCACTGCGACGCCGATGGTGAAGGAAAAGTACAAAAAGTCCCAATAATTGGGCGTGGTCAGCCCTTCGGCGAAGCGCAGCGCCGGCTCCTTGTCTTTGCAGGTGTAATACAGGCGCGCGTAATGCACACAGAAAATCACCCCGATCAGCAGCCACGAACCGATCACCGTTAGCGCGGTGAAGGCGTAGTGAATCAACTTGCGGTTGGTTTCCAGATCCTTGCTGCCTGCCAGTTCGAAGGTGATGGTGGCAAGGCTGGCCATGGCGGCGATGCAGACGACGAACAACACTAGTGCGGCGTTTTCGTCTTCGACTTCGGCGATGCGTTGGACGTCAGGCGCTTTCGCACGGATTGTCAGCCAGAGCATCAGAACCAGATACGTCCAGACGCCGGCGTTCCAACCGATAAGGATTTTACTGACGATGGAATCGGCGGGGGCCAGAAGTCCGGTAGCGAGACCGACCAGTGCGGCGGCGGACAGGCGAGGGTGGGTGCGAGCAAGAAAGCGCATGAGGACTCACGTTAGCGAACTGTCCCAGCACCATAGCGCACGCCAGAGGGCTTTTGTAGGAGCTGCCGCAGGCTGCGATCTTTTGACCCTGGTTCTAAAGATCAAAAGATCGCAGCCTGCGGCAGCTCCTACAGGGGGTGCATTATTTTTTGGAGCGGTGTACGAGCTTCATGACGACGACGAAGAATACCGGCACGAAAATCACCGCCAACGTCGCGGTGATCATCCCGCCAATCACACCCGTCCCGATCGCCTGCTGACTCGCCGAACTGGCGCCGGTCGCAATCGCCAACGGCACAACACCAAGAATGAACGCTAGCGATGTCATCACAATCGGCCGCAGACGCAGTCGTGCCGCCTGCAAGGTCGCGTCGATCAGGTCATGGCCATCGTCGTACAGGCTCTTGGCGAACTCGATGATCAGGATCGCGTTCTTCGCCGACAGACCAATAATGGTGATCAGCCCGACCTTGAAGAACACATCGTTGGGCATGCCCCGTAAGGTCACCGCCAGTACCGCGCCGAGTACACCAAGCGGCACGACGAGCAGCACCGAGGTCGGAATCGACCAGCTCTCGTAAAGCGCCGCCAGACACAGGAACACAATCAGCAGCGACAACCCGAGCAGGATCGGCGCCTGACTGCCAGACAAGCGTTCCTGCAACGACAGCCCCGTCCACTCCTGTCCCAAGCCTTTCGGCCCTTGCGCGACCAGGCGCTCAATCTCAGCCATGGCCTCACCGGTGCTGTGCCCCGGTGTCGGTTCGCCGGAAATCGCAATCGCCGGATAACCGTTGTAACGCGTCAACTGCGCCGGGCCCTGAATCCATTTGGCCTGGACGAATGCCGACAACGGCACCATTTTTCCGGCGTTGTTGCGCACGTGCATTTTCAGCAGATCATCAACCTGACTGCGTTGATCACCTTCAGCCTGTACCACCACACGCTGCATACGCCCCTGATTGGGGAAGTCGTTGATGTACGAGGAACCGACAGCGGTGGACAGCACGTTGCCGATATCCGCAAACGACACACCCAAGGCATTCGCCTGTTTACGGTCGACTTCAAGCTGTACTTGCGGCGCTTCAGCCAATGCGCTTTCGCGTACGTTCATCAACACCGGGCTTTTTTCCGCTGCGGCGAGCAACTCTGTCCGCGCCTGCATCAACGTGGCGTGGCCGAGACCGCCGCGATCCTGCAGGCGGAATTCGAAGCCGCTAGAGGTGCCCAGGCCATCGATTGGCGGCGGCAACACGGCAAACGCCATCGCATCCTTGATCTGGCTAAGGGCGGCGTTGGCGCGGTCGGCAATCGAACTGGCCGAGTCATCGTTGCCACGTTCAGACCAGTCCTTGAGTGTGCTGAACGCCAACGCGGCGTTCTGCCCGCTACCGGAGAAACTGAAGCCGAGAATCACCACGCTGTCGCTGATCCCGGGCTCGCCGGCGTTGTGCGCCTCGAACTGCTCGGCCACTTGTACCGTACGGTTTTTGGTAGCACCGGGCGGCAATTGGATGTCAGTGATGGTGTAGCCCTGATCCTCAACCGGCAGGAACGAGGAGGGCAGGCGCATAAAGCACAGGCCAAGACCGACCAGCAGCACCACGTAAATCAGCAGATAACGACCGGTACGTTTGAGCGCATAGCCGACCCAGCCTTGATAACGCTCGGTCAGTTGCTCGAAGCGGCGGTTGAACCAGCCGAAAAATCCGCTTTTCTCGTGATGCTCGCCCTTGGCAATCGGCTTGAGCAAGGTCGCGCACAGCGCCGGGGTCAGGGTCAGGGCAAGGAACGCCGAGAACAGAATCGAGGTCGCCATCGACAGCGAGAACTGCTGGTAAATCACCCCGACCGAGCCCTGCATAAAGGCCATCGGAATAAACACAGCGACCAGCACCAACGTAATGCCGATGATCGCGCCGGTGATCTGCGTCATCGCTTTGCGCGTGGCCTCCTTGGGCGACAGCCCCTCGGTGGCCATGATCCGCTCGACGTTCTCCACCACGACAATGGCGTCGTCGACCAAAATGCCGATGGCCAACACCATGCCGAACATGGTCAGTACGTTGATCGAGAAACCGAGCGCCAGCATGGTCGCGAAGGTACCCATCAAAGCGACCGGCACCACCAGCGTCGGGATCAGCGTGTAGCGGATGTTTTGCAGAAACAGGAACATCACCGCAAATACCAGCAGCATCGCCTCGCCCAAGGTGTAAACCACTTTGGTGATCGAGACCTTTACGAACGGCGACGTGTCGTACGGAATCTTGTATTCCACGCCGGCCGGGAAGTAGCGCGACAGCTCATCCATTTTCGCCCGCACCAGTGTCGCAGTGGCGAGTGCATTGGCGCCCGGCGACAACTGCACGCCGACGGCGGTGGATGGCTTGCCGTTCAAACGCGTGCCGAACTGGTATTCCTGACTGCCGATCTCGACCCGCGCCACATCACCGATGCGCACGGTGGAACCGTCCGGATTGGCCTTGAGCACGATGTCGGCGAATTCTTCCGGCGTCGACAATTGGCCTTTGACCAGAATGGTCGCGGTGATTTCCTGGCTCGACGGGTTCGGCAAATCACCAATGCTACCGGCAGACACCTGTGCATTCTGAGCAGTGATCGCGGCATTAACGTCGGCCGGGGTCAGGTTGAAGCCGATCAGTTTTTGCGGATCGACCCAAATGCGCATGGCGCGTTCGGCGCCGTACAGCTGAGCCTTGCCGACGCCGTCCAGACGCTTGATCTCGTTCATCACGTTGCGCGCCAGATAATCACTGAGCGCTACGTCATCAAGTTTGCCGTCGCTGGACGTCAGGGTGATCAACAGCAGGAAGCCTGAGGAAACCTTCTCCACCTGCAAGCCTTGCTGATTCACCGCTTGCGGCAGACGCGACTCGACCACTTTCAGACGGTTTTGCACATCAACCTGGGCCAGCTCGGGATTAGTCCCCGGCTGGAACGTGGCTTTGATCGTCGCGCTGCCGAGGCTGCTCTGCGATTCGAAGTACAACAAGTGATCGGCACCGTTGAGTTCTTCTTCGATCAGGCTGACCACGCTTTCATCGACGGTCTGCGCCGAGGCGCCGGGGTACACGGCATAGATTTCGATCTGTGGCGGCGCGACGTCGGGGTACTGCGCCACCGGTAATTGCGGGATGGCCAGCGCGCCGGCCAAGAGGATGAACAACGCGACCACCCAGGCAAACACCGGGCGGTCGATAAAGAACTGCGGCATATAAAAGCGTCCTGCTTACTGACCAGAGGTCTGGGCAAGTGGAAGAGGGGTGTCGTCGATCTGCACTTTCTCGCCGGGACGGGCGTGTTGCAGGCCTTCGATGACAATGCGGTCGCCGGGCTTGAGACCGCCGGTGACAATCCAGCGATCGTTCTGCACCGCACCCAGTTGCACCGGTTGCAGGGCGACGCGCATTTGCTCATCGACCGTCAGCACCTGAGCGATACCGGCGCTGTCACGCTGCACCGCGCGTTGCGGCACGGTCAGGCCATTGGCAATGGTTGCCTGCTCCAGACGCACGCGGACAAAACTGCCCGGCAGCAAATCGAGATCCGGGTTAGGGAATTCGCTGCGCAGGATGATCTGGCCAGTGCCCGGGTCGACGGTGATGTCGGCAAACAGCAATTTGCCCGGCAGCGGATAAAGACTGCCGTCGTCCTGAATCAGCGTGGCTTTGACCTGATCCTGACCGACCTGCTGCAATTGCCCGGAGCGAAACGCACGGCGCAGTTCATTGAGTTCACGGGTCGACTGAGTGACGTCGGCGTGAATCGGGTTGAGCTGCTGAATCAGCGCCAATGGCGTGGTTTCGTTCTGCCCGACCAGTGCGCCTTCCGTCACCAGCGCCCGACCAATACGACCGGAGATCGGCGCAGTGACGGTGGCGTAACCCAGACTCAGCTTCGCTCGTTCCACGGCAGCCTTGTTGGCCGCGACGTCCGCGGCGGTTTGGCGAGCGGTGGCTCGGGCGTTGTCGTAATCCTGAGCACTGATGGCCTTGTCGCCGATCAGCTGCGCATAACGCTGTTCCTGCAATCTGGCCTGAAACGCATTGGCCTCGGCCTTGCGCAGCGCGGCTTCGGCGCTGTCGAGGTCAGCCTTGAACGGCGCCGGGTCGATGCGGAACAGCACCTGACCTTTTTTCACGTCGCTGCCTTCGCGGAAGGTGCGCTCCAGCACCACGCCAGCCACCCGTGCACGCACCTCGGCGATACGCGGCGCGGCGATGCGGCCACTGAGTTCGCTGCTCAGCGTCAACGGGCGGGCTTCGAGGGTTTCGATGCGCACCGTGGCCGGCGGCGCCTGTTCTTCGGCGTTCGAAGATGAATCACACGCGCTCAGCGTCAGCGCCAATGCGATCAGGCCGAGCCCGGCCAGCAGTTTGTTCGACATGTACCACCCCCAATATTGATGCCCGCATCCTACGGACAGTCGCCGAGAGTAGCGGTGAAGCTTTGTAGGCGCTGTGTGAAATTGTGTAAGGGTTTTACTCAGGGACGGGTGAGGGCGTATATCCTTTAGCCCTTGAAATTTATTGCGACAGATGAACCGCCATCGCGAGCAGGCTCACTCCTACACTGTTCTGTGTTGACCACAAATCACTTGTAGGAGTGAGCCTGCTCGCGATTGGGATTTATCAGTCGCCACAGCACTTTTCTGGAACACCCATGCCCAACATCCTCCTGGTCGAAGACGACACCGCCCTCGCCGAACTGATTTCCAGCTACCTCGAACGCAATGGCTACAGCGTCAGCGTCATCGGCCGTGGCGATCACGTGCGTGAACGGGCGCGGATCAATCCGCCGGATCTGGTGATTCTCGACCTGATGCTGCCGGGGCTTGATGGCTTACAGGTCTGTCGCCTGCTGCGCGCCGACTCGGCAACGCTGCCGATCCTGATGCTCACCGCGCGCGATGACAGCCACGATCAAGTGCTCGGTCTGGAAATGGGCGCCGACGATTACGTCACCAAACCCTGCGAGCCGCGCGTCTTGCTCGCCCGCGTCCGTACGTTGTTACGGCGCAGCAGCCTCGGCGAACCGGTGACCGCCAACGACCGCATCCTCATGGGCAACCTGTGCATCGACCTGTCCGAGCGCACGGTGACCTGGCGCGATCAACCGGTGGAACTGTCCAGCGGCGAATACAACCTGTTGGTGGTGTTGGCCCGACATGCCGGCGAAGTGCTCAGCCGTGATCAGATTCTGCAACGCCTGCGCGGCATCGAATTCAACGGCACCGATCGCTCGGTTGACGTGGCGATTTCCAAGTTGCGTCGCAAGTTCGATGACCACGCCGGCGAGGCGCGCAAGATCAAAACCGTGTGGGGCAAGGGTTACCTGTTCAGCCGTTCGGAATGGGAATGCTGAGCTGATGTTTCGCATCCTGTTTCGCCTGTATCTGGTGACGATCATCTCGTACAGCGCGGCGATTTATCTGGTGCCGGATCTGGTGGTGATGGCGTTTCGCGAACGCTTTGTCACTTACAACCTCGATTATTCCCGTGGCCTGCAATCGTTGATCAGCAAGCAGTTCCGCGCTGTACCGCAAGATCAGTGGCCGGCGCTGGCGCAGTCGATGGACAAGGACTTCCAGCCGCTGCACATCGTCCTCGCCCGTATTGATAGCGCCGACTTCACTGCCATCGAGCAGGGACGCCTGCGCCGTGGTGAAAACGTCGTGCGCATTGGTGATTGGGGCTGGCGCACGCTGGCGGTGGCGCCGCTCAATGATGACGTTGCGGTGCAAATGGTGGTGCCGCCGGATCCGATGGACGTCAACTTGTTGTACTGGAGCATCAACGTGCTGATCGGCGCGTCGTTGCTCGCGTGTCTGTTGCTGTGGTTGCGCCCGCACTGGCGCGATCTCGAACGCCTCAAGGGTACTGCCGAACGTTTCGGCAAAGGCCATTTGAGCGAGCGAACGAAGATCGCCCGCAGCTCGAATATCGGCAGTCTGGCCAATGTGTTCGACACCATGGCCGGCGACATAGAGAACCTGCTCAATCAGCAACGTGACCTGCTCAATGCGGTATCCCACGAATTGCGCACACCGTTGACGCGTCTGGATTTCGGCCTTGCGTTGGCCTTGTCCGATGATCTGCCGGCCGCCAGCCGCGAACGTCTGCAAGGGCTGGTCGCGCACATTCGTGAACTCGATGAACTGGTGCTGGAGTTGCTCTCCTACAGCCGCTTGCAGAACCCGGCGCAGTTGCCGGAACAGGTCGAAGTCTCGCTGGATGAGTTTATCGACAGTATTCTGGGCAGTGTCGATGAGGAACTGGAATCGCCGGAAATCGTCATCGACGTGTTGTTGCACGGGCAGCTTGAGCGTTTTTCGCTGGATCCGCGCCTGACTGCCAGGGCGATCCAGAACCTGCTGCGCAACGCCATGCGTTATTGCGAGAAACGCATTCAGATTGGCGTGCAGGTCAAGGATGAAGGTTGTGAAATCTGGGTCGACGATGACGGTATCGGGATTCCGGATGACGAGCGTGAGCGGATTTTCGAGCCGTTCTATCGCCTTGACCGCAGTCGTGATCGCGCTACGGGCGGATTTGGTCTCGGACTGGCAATCAGTCGCCGGGCACTGGAAGCGCAGGGCGGTTCTTTGACAGTGGAAGCCTCGCCGTTGGGTGGCGCACGGTTCCGTTTGTGGTTACCGGCAATCAGCTGATTGGGTAGTTAGCCGATGAACGGTCACGTTTTCCGTTCATTTTTCAAACACACCTGTCAGATCTGACAGTTGCGCCCCTTTGCGCTGCAGTATCTGATGGAAAGAACAGGTTTCCCGTTCTTTCCAATCCTGGATACCTGCTGCAAAGGACTGACGTCATGGCCGCTGCAACCCTCGAAAAGCCTATTGTTTTTGGCATGAAAGAACCGGTTTCTTCGCCGCAACCGGCTGATGGCGGGTTGCCGTTAGCGCTGACGTATCTCTATCCCCAAGGAGTCAGGGTGTTGATTGATCCGCCGGCGAGTGTCTTGGCAGGAGACACGCTCGCGCTGCGCCTGAATGCTCAAACGGTGACAACCAGACACATCGCAGCGGGCGAGGAAAACCAGACCTTGAGCCTTTACGTGGGCGCCAGGCTTTGGCAAGACGGGCTTAACACGCTTGAATACGGGCTGGTTCGAGCCGATGTCGAACTGGAAACTTCGCATCCGCTAAGGATCTGGTTTCACAAAAAGCGTCCGGGTTTGGTGGATTTGTTTCCGCAGCGCGAAGGTCATTCGGAACTGAAGCTGGAGGTTGCACAGTCGATTCTTGATCAGGGGGTGAATACCGAACGGGCTCACCAAGGTGTTGAAGTCAGCTTGTTCTACCCGTTGATGAGGGCGGGCGACAGACTCAATCTTGATTGCAACGGGATCGTGCTGAGCCATGTTGTCACTGAGAGCGAGGTGGAACTCGGGAAGCCGGTGGTGGTGATCATCGATGAGGCAACGTTCATTGCCGCTGGGGACAACCCGAATTTTCCCCTGAGCTTCACGGTTTACGACTGTCTGGACAACGGCCCGGACACCAATAGTCCGGACTCTGCCGACGTGTTCCTTTTCGTCAACCTCAACGGCACGTGGTTCGACCCGCCGATTGTCAGTGAGGATGCCAACGACGCCGAAGACGATCCCGATATCCTTGACCTCGACAAACTCGATGGCGCGCCAGCCATGGCGCAAATTTATGTGCCCCGCAGTTGGTTGAAGGGTGACGAAATTCATCTGACCTGCCGTTTCCGGGCGGCTAGCGGTGGTGAAGCCACTTTGGCGCTGACCGATACGGTAAAAAACGCGCCGTTCCTGTACAAACTCCCGGTGCCGAACGATGCCCTTTCCGCTGCCACGGGGGGAACGGCGGTTTTTTTCTACACCCGGGTCAGTGGTGGCGTGCCACTGGAGCGCTCGGAAGCAACAACGGTCAGCATCGTGGGTGCTGCGACTTCCGATCTTCTGCCACCGACATTGGTCGGCAGTGGTGATGAACTTGATCCGCTGGACTTTCCTGAAGGGCTCATCGCTCGCATCGAGTATGCGGATGCACGGGACGGCGATCAGGCCAAGCT